>JALEHC010000057.1 GCA_022763215.1 Saprospiraceae bacterium | reverse complement strand
TTGATCCGGTAGCTATGGTGAAAACAGGCGATGATGCGATCTGGGTAGTCTGCAAAGGAAATCCAAGCACCAATGAAAAAGGTGGTGTTTATCGAGTAAATACTAATCAACGAATGGCTAGTCTGGAGATTCCTTTTGAGGACTTTGATTTAAATTTTGCACCACGCATAGTTTACGATGCTCCCAATGATTATTTATATTTTACGAAAAAGGAAGTTTTTCGATATGACCTAAATACAGGCGAATTAACAGAATTTGTTAAAGCCGAAGGCCGAGATTTTTATGCATTGGGGTTAGACCCGAATAACGGGCATGTATTTTTGTCTGATGCCATTGATTTTCAACAGCGGTCCACCATTTTTGAGTATGATCAGTTGGGTACAGAATTGAGAAGTTTTAAAGGAGGCATCGGAACGAATGGTTTTATTTTCAACTAGTTATAAGCCAATATCTTAACCTATTATCATGATCAATTACAAAACCAATGACAACTGGTTTGGCGATGTGTCGCATTTAGCGAAAAGCTGGACGATGGTTCGCATTCTCAGAAGTGTTATCGCAATTGGAATTTATTCGGCAGTTGTATGTATTGCCGTCGAATTTTTGGAGTTACAATCCTATATTTCTATGAATACCTCCATTTTTTCATTATTGGGGGTTATCCTGAGTATTTTTCTGGTATTTCGTACCAATTCGGCCTATGATCGTTGGTGGGAAGCTCGTAAACAATGGGGCGCACTGGTTAATAATACCCGAAATCTGGCTATTTACGTAGAAGCGATGTTCCCCAAAAAAGACGAAGATGTTCGTCGCCTGATGGCCAAGCATATTTCTAATTTTTGTTTGGCATTGGTAGAGCATCTGCGCGATGGCACCAAACTTGACAAGCTCATTTATCTGAGTGATGAAGATCGTGCTGAGTACGAATCAAAAGGTCATATTCCAAATCATATTGCATTGCAGATCATGGAACGCCTGGCGTCGGCTCATCGCAAGGGCGAAATTAATGAAGGCGATTATATCAATATTAAAGCGCAGCACCAATCATTGCTGGATATTCTCGGAGCTTGTGAACGGATCAAAAAGACGCCAATTCCGTTTTCGTATGCTGTATTCCTGAAGATATTTATCACTGCTTATGGCGTGTTGTTGCCATTTGCTTTGGTCACGACTCTGGGCTTGTCTACTATTCCAATCGTTATGTTTATCTTCTTTGCTTTATTAGGTATTGAGTTGATGGGGGAGGAGATCGAAGATCCTTTTGGTCTGGATTGTAACGATTTGCCGACAGGCGATATCGCACATACCATTAAGACAAACGTTTTTGAAATATTACAAGACCGAAAAGGCAGCTCTCGCGAGTATGAGTTGTATGAAAAAGTCTTTTAATTTAAAATCGAAAATAAATTGTTGGAATCTCGTTTGTAAATTAATTTTCACATTTTCTTAAGGCGGCAAGCTCTTGGCGATGAATGCTTTATGAGCTATTGATGTATATTTTTAATTTACATACGAGATTTTCTCAATAAAAATATACAACTTTGCGTTACTCTAAAGGAAGAAATAGAACTTGATATTCTATACATTTTTAGAGCCTTCCCCAGTTTATAATCAGAGAATAAGCTTTGCTTACATCTGGAGAACCAACCATAGATGAATTTAGTGCTTTAAACAGAACACCACTGCTTTGCAGGCGACTGTTCTTTTAAAATGGCTAAATTCTACCTCACAACTTTGGTCATTTTCTTAGATAGGAGCCTGTTGGCAATACGGAAGTTAAACACGCTAAATTCTGCCAACATGAAAGAAGTTTACTCTTTAAATCGAGTGATAAGCTCGAGTACCTACACAGAATTACAATTCTGTACCCCAGTCACGAATACAAGTTTGTTGAATAATCCTAGTTGATAGTAGTTGTCAAGATCACACACTATTTAACTGCTAACAGGTCACGCATTATGAGAACCGTAAACCGAACAATTGCCCTTTTGGCAGTCGTTCTGGCAGGTACTTCTATTAGCGTCCAGGCTAGGATTGACAATGAACACGCAAATTTGTATGCCTCCTATGCTGATTGGACTCTGGTATCTGATTCAGACACGACTGATTGCCACGAATCTTATGTCGTCGAGTATGAGTACGATTTTGTACCTGTACTCAAATGCCAGTTTTTACATACTGGTATCGTTACTTACTCTTTACCGCTCTTCGCCGATATTGATGGCGATGGCGAAACAGAGGTCGTCGTAACACTCGAACACTTACCTGACGGCTTCGCCGTCATTAATCCTAATACTTGTGAAGTCGAACACCTGGTCAATGTACAGGGCGATGTTTCTATCAAAGATGGTGGAACTGCCCTGGGTGATGTTGACCATAATGGCTTCGTAGATGTATTCATCGAAGTGAGTTCCCGTATCCAACGTTGGGAATATGATCCCGGTAGTAACAAGATGCTGATGCGCTGGCAAACAGAGCCAAATGTATCTGTTGCTGACCGTACTCATCTCGATATTCTCGATCTCAACCAAGACGGACAACCGGAACTTATCCCGAACCAGGGCCGTATGGTAAATGCGGTTACCGGCTATGTGTATCCGGGTGAATTACCACTCTTACATACCGAAGCAAAAGGTCTTTTTGCATTTACAGCTGATGCCGATCCCGGTCAGGCACCTGCCGGACAAGGAAATGTAGAGCTGATTTACGGTACACATATGTATCGCTATGATTTCACCAATGAAGCATGGGTATTGGTCAAAGAGCATCCAATTGTCGATTGGGGGTACATTGCCAATGTATCACTGGCTGATATGGATCTCGATGGCGATATCGACGCTGTAATGAGTAATTGGGACGAAACCGGACAAGCATTAATCTGGGATATGCAAACCGATGAACTGCTCGGAGGTGGTATTTTTGATTATCCGGGCTCGTATGGTAGTCGTATCAATATTTCAAATATGGACGAAGATGATTACCCCGAAATGGTAATGACTTGCGTCTTCAAAATTTTGGCAATCGATGATATTGTTACTAATCAAGGCTTTAATCAGGTCCTTTGGCTCGACCAAACAAGCGACGAATCAGGACACACCCAAATAACTTCTTTTGACTTCGATGGTAATGGTACTTATGAAATCATTTATCGCGATGAAACTCGTATGCGGATTTTTAGCGGCCTCGGTACAGGCGAACCAACCAATGGCTACCCTAGTGGTCCACTGGTATTGCTCGACTCAGGCGATATCGAATTGTGCGAAAGCTACACGGGTATGGAATATCCTACTATCGGAGACATTGACAACGATAATCAGGCAGAGATTGTAGCTACTTGCCGAGGGGCACTCAATATCTACGAATCAGGCTCTTTGCCTTGGGGAAATGCTTCCAAAGTATGGAATACACAGGCTTATAATGTGACTTGCGTCAATCAGGATGGTACTATCCCGGCGGTCATGACCGAAAATTATACGGTTTATAATAATTTCTTGGCACAGATCAATACCAATCCGGAAAGCGATACGCTTTTTGTAAGTCTTCCGGATGCAATCATTCAGCTCGAAGACCTACAAAATGATTGTGAAGGTAATGTGGCTATCGAATTCGAGGTGTGCAACCAAGGTGCTACCGAATTGCCAGCAGGTATGCCTGTTTCTATCTATTGGAAAAATCCAACTATGGTGGAAGCAGAGTTGATCGACACCTTACATTTGCCATTCATGCTGGATGCCGGTAATTGCTACACTTTTACGTCTTCATTTTTTGCAGCCCCGGCCACACCTGTCGAGATTTATACTGTCGTAAATGACGATGGCCAACAACAACTACCCTATTTACTGGATGACCAGGAAAATGGTGGTAATTTCCCTGTCACAGGAATCAAAGAGTGTGATTATACCAATAATCTGGCGGATTCCATTTATCAAGTCGGAAGTCATGAGGAAGTAAATCTAGAAGC
>JALEHC010000395.1 GCA_022763215.1 Saprospiraceae bacterium | reverse complement strand
GACGAAGCCGGTGCAGTTATGGTAGCTAAGTTGTCACTTGGTGCGCTAGCAATGGGGGATAAGTGGTTTGATGGCATGACCCGCAACCCTTGGAAGCCAGAAACCGGCTCAAGCGGAAGTTCTGCTGGCTCTGCTGCAGCGGTAGCTGCTGGACTTGTACCATTTGCTATCGGTACCGAAACTTTAGGTTCAATTGTTTCGCCTTCAACGGTTTGTGGTACTGCGGGCTTGCGTCCAACATTTGGTCGAGTGAGCCGTCATGGTGCTATGGCATTGTGTTGGTCTATGGATAAAGTTGGTCCAATTTGTAAAACAGCAGAAGAAACGGCGGTTGTGTTTAATGAAATCTATGGCTTGGATGAAAAAGACCCAACAACTGTAGATGCGCCATTCCAGTATGCTCCAAATATGTATCAAAATTTGAAGGTAGGTTATGTGAAGTCTGATTTTGAAAAAGATTATCCTTTCAAGTCACAAGACAGTACCACTTTGCGCAAGCTCAAGGCTATGGGCGTAGAGTTGATACCGATTGAACTACCAGAATTCCCAGATATTAGTTCGATTTTGTACGCTGAAGCAGCAGCTGCTTTTGATGATTTAACCACTAGTAATCAAGACGATCAATTAACGCAGCAAGGTAAAAATGCTTGGCCAAATATTTTCAGAAGTGCTCGATTTATTCCTGCTGTAGAATACATCAAAGCTAATCGTTTGCGTACCAAGTTGATCGCCGATATGCAAGAGGTCTTCAAAAAGGTGGATGTATATGTGCACCCATCTTGGGAAAGTCAAAGCCTTCGTATTACCAACTATACAGGCCATCCTTGTGTAGTGGTGCCAAATGGTTTTCAGGAAGACGGCCGACCAACTAGTATCACCTTTACAGGAAACTGGTTTAAGGAAGGCGAAATTGTAAGTTTAGCGCAAGCTTATCAGACTCAAACGGGTTTCTATTTGAAACATCCTGAGCTAGACAAATAAATAATAGTTGCTAAAATATTTCAAAAGCGGTCTGTGAACAACGTATTGTTTCAGACCGCTTTTGTTTTGCTGGCTTGTTGTTAAGTGGAGAATAACGGTTTTTTGGGTTATGCTAAATTTTCATCCTTGAAAACATAATGTTAATTTAGCTATTATTTTAAGGTCTGTTAACCTTGGTTTTTTTCAAAAAACTTATTTTTGAAATTGCTTAAAATGTAAGTTTATACATCTGAAAAAGAAATTAATATGTCTACACAAACATTAGATCCTGCTGTTCAGGAACGCGTAAATGCCTGGCTTGAAGGTAGCTATGATGACGCGACCAAATCAGAAATCCGCAGAATGTTGGATAATAACGAAACGACCGAATTGACCAATGCTTTTTATAAAGACCTTGAGTTTGGTACCGGTGGTATGCGGGGCATTATGGGCGTTGGATCTAATCGTGTAAACAGATATACGCTAGGTATGGCTACTCAGGGCTTCAGCAATTACCTGAATGATACCTACCCAAATGAAGATGTAAAAGTTGTGATCGCTCATGATAGCCGCAACAATTCAGATGTGTTTGCACGAATGGTAGCTGAGGTGTTTTCGGCTAACGATATCCACGTGTATTTCTTCGAAGCATTACGTCCAACACCTGAGTTATCTTTCGCTATTCGCGAACTCAATGCACACGGTGGGGTAATGCTTACGGCTTCTCACAATCCGAAAGAATACAATGGTTACAAAGCCTATGGTCGCGATGGTGGCCAATTGGTAGCTCCTCATGATAAGAATGTATTGGCGGAAGTGCGTAAAATTTCAGATATCGCAGATATCAAATTTGAACCCAATGAAGCCAATATTGAAACAATAGGCGAAGCTATCGATAACAAATACTTGGATGCGCTTGTAAAACAATCAATCTCCAAAGAAGCTATTCAAAATCAAAAAGACCTGAAAATTGTCTTTTCTCCAATTCATGGTACCGGTGGTGTTATGGTGCCTCCTGCATTAAAGCGTTTTGGCTTTGAAAATGTAATTACCGTAGAGGAACAAATGACGATTGATGGCAATTTCCCAACAGTGGTTTATCCAAACCCAGAAGAGGAAGAAGCTATGACCTTAGCGCTCAGAAAATCAGCAGAAGTAGATGCCGACTTGGTAATGGCAACCGACCCGGATGCAGACCGCGTAGGTATTGGCGTGAAAAATTTAGATGGTGAATTTGAGTTGTTAAATGGTAATCAGGCGGCTTGTCTACTCGTTCGATACACGCTCGATGCCTGGGAAAAAGCAGGTAAACTGACTGGAAAAGAGTATGTCGTGAAAACGATTGTTACGTCTTACCTGATTGATAAAATTGCAGCTTCCAAAAATGTAGAATGCTTTAATACATTGACGGGCTTCAAGTATATTGGTGAGATCATGACCAAACTAGAAGGCCAAAAAACATTCATTTCCGGTGGAGAGGAAAGTTATGGTTATCTGGTAGGAGAACATGCACGCGACAAAGATGCGGTGATCAGCTGCGCGATGATTGCAGAGATGGTAGCTTACTACAAAGATCAAGGCGTTAGTCTCATGGATGCTTTGGTAGATATGTACCTGGAATTTGGTTTCTATAAAGAAAAGTTAGTCGCACTCAAGAAAGAAGGCAAGCAAGGTGCTGAAGAAATTCAAGCCATGCTCGAAGCTTACAGAACGAATACACCTACAGAGTTGGGTGGATCAAAAGTCGTGACTTTCAAAGACTATAAAACGAGCGTTTCCAAAAATATGTTGACGGGCGAAACAGAGAAAATTGATCTGCCTTCATCCAATGTACTTCAGTTCTTCACGGAAGATGGCAGTATTGTTTCAGCTCGTCCTTCTGGTACGGAGCCGAAGGTGAAGTTTTATTGTAGTGTCAACCAGCCACTTGCAAGCAAAGAAGATTTCAAAAAAGTGGAAGCTCAATTAGATGAAAAGCTTACCACTCTTTTGAAAGACTTGGGGGCTATCTAGTTTAAATGAAATGCAAAGGTCAGCGGGAAGTGCAACAGCCCTTCCTGTTGATCTTTGATAAGAATATTACTGATAAACAGACTTGTGTGAGGGCCCATGGCCCGTATGATGTTTTCTACCTCTTTTATCTTTGGTGTAGATAAGGTGTATTTGATACCATTTTCTTTATCGGGTACAATGAGTAAATCAAACTGATATACCTCCATTGGCTGTCCGTCTATGCTGATTTGAATTTCTGTATTAGCGGCTCGTTGAAATTTGCGCAATTCATAAAGCGTATTATCGGTCACGCCTTCAAAACCTCGCCATTCCATTTCAATCAATTTATCTTTGAAGTCATAGTATTCTGCTTGGTAATCGACATTTACCATTTTGTGAGGCAAGATTACCTCATGACGAAACTGCGATTTGGGCAAGATGGCATCTTCCAATGTCTTGACTCGATGTATGGTCTTAAAATCAGGGATATGCACCACAATGATTCCAGGCTTGTCTTTGTAGCTGTCATACATCCAGCGGTATTTCTGATTGGTGGTGTCAATTTTGATAAT
>JALEHC010000056.1 GCA_022763215.1 Saprospiraceae bacterium | reverse complement strand
CCACCACCAACAAAGCTTTCCTCTGGTTGAATACTGAAGTAGTATCCTCCTCTTCGGTCAGCGCCAGCTCTACGGAAGTAGCCGCCTAAATGCCCTTTATAAGGTGTTTTGTCTTTTGAAAAACGCACATCGCGATAGATGCGATAAAGTTTGGATTTTTCAATGATATCATCCTGCATTAGGCCTGTCTTTACTTTAGCCACAAAATCTTCCACATTTTTTTTGGCATCGAGATAGTCACTTTTGTGTTCTTCAAACCATTGTTTGTGGTTATTCGCTTGCAGCTTTCGCAAAAAGTCGAGGGTAGCAGGTTTAATCATGATTATTGTTTTGGCGTACTTTGGTAAATGGCAATAAAGATCATAGCCATTTTGAGTTCAAAACTGAGTTCTTCCTGGAGTTCGTCTGTGATTATCCATGACCTTGGATCGCCCTCATACTCTGTAAGCATACCGAAGTAGCCCAGTTCTTTGTTGCGCATTTCCCATTCGTCAGCCATATTTCCGTAGCGAGTTTGGAACGTAAGCGTATGTTGGTTGTCAGAGATGCGCCATTCTCGGAAGTTACCGATCAGGGAAGTACGCATACTAACAATATTGTTATTGCCTCTGAGCTCCCATTCGTTGGGGTTGTCTTTCCATTTTTGTTTGATTTGTCCGAAGGAATCTTCGACGCGGTAGTCCCATTCCGTCCAGTCATCTTGGCCGAGCCAACGAAGTTGGAGGTGGCCGTCATTTTCTTCTGCTTCAGCAAAAAGAGTCCATTCACGGAAAGAATCAGCCCATTTGGTTTCGAGCCCGACTAGGTACTGAGCGTGTACCATTTGGCTACAGCCAAATAGAAAGAGTAACAAAATATATCGCATATATGAAAATATAAATAGAGCATTCTATAGCAATAGAACGCTCTATTGTCCGGAAAGATTACTTTTCAGGGTAGTCGATTAGAATGGCAGATCGTCGTCTGCTTCTGTAGGTGGTTCGTCGCCTGCACTTGGGAAAGATGCATCCGCGCCACTTTCAGGTGCAGGTTGGCTTTCTGCGGCCTGTGCTTTTTCGACACGCCATGCATTGAGATTGGTGAAGTATTTGCCATTCCATTCGCGGCCACGCAGGTCGAAATGGACTTTAATAACTTCCCCTTCTTCCATGTTGTCAATCAGGTCGCATTTATCTTGTACCAATTGAAATTTGACTAATTGCGGATAGTTGCCATCAACTTCAATTACAAATTCTCTTGCTTGAAAAGATGCTGTTTTGCTTTCTGTATCAAACTTTTTGTGCAATTTTCCTTCTACTTCGAAAGACATGTGTATTGTTATTTTTATTGGACGAATAAAGAAAAAGGATAAGCAAAATTTACTCGACAAGAAGTTTGTTTGCTTACCATTTTATTCCGTCAGATTGCTTATCTAATGTAATCAGCCAAAACTAATAAAATCAGTTTGGATTGACTAAGCAGAATCAGTAATAATTGAAGCAGAAGTGTAGTTTGTGGCTAGTTTACTCAGCTGGAACGTGTTTGTTCAACAAACGGTAAATGTCGGTCGGTGTATTACAAAGGATTACTTTGCGCCCTCTGATAGCGATAGGGGCTTTAATCAAGTCGGGGTTCTTTTTGAGTACTTTTGCCCAGCACTCTTCCGTAAATTCTCTGCCGCGAATGTGTTCTTGGTAGTAAGGATGGGCTTTATTCATGAGCTCTTTCGGATGCATTTGCAAAGCAGCCAATATTTGCTGCCAGCTCGTACCGTTCGATGGTGAGCGGTTATGAGCATAAGCTTTCACATGGCGCCCCAAGCCCTGAGCATGCGCTACCGTCCTACGATCCGAACTTGATTCGGGATTGTAGTAAATGAGAATTTCTCGTTGATGCGTCTTCATGTTTCATTAGTTTTGAAAATGAATAAATTAATAGTATAAAATACTAAAAAATTACATAAAATCAAAACTAAGTTTAGTATTGTGCGTAAATTGCGAATTTTTCCTCAAAGTAGGGTTCGTCGTAAAATTCGCTTAAGGGTACCTTTTCAATGTAGAACCCTTTCGGAAGCGCCTTTAGTTCTGCGCGCAAATCGCCTCCTTTCAATGTGATCAGTCCATTCGGCCAAACATGTTGTTGGTCTTCTTTAATCAGACGAAAACTCCATTCAATTAGCTTATCCATACTCGCTACGGCCCGACAAATCACAAAGTCAAATTTCTCTTTTTTGATCTCCTCTGCACGTTGATGTCTCGCATCTACATTTTCCAGACCCAAAGCTTGCGCAATTTCCTGCACTACTGTTATTTTTTTTCGAGTTCCGTCGACCAATACAAAGTCCGTTTCCGGAAATAAAATAGCCATTGGTATACCCGGCAGCCCGCCTCCGGTGCCAAGGTCCAGTATTTTGGCACCTGGCTTAAACTCAATAAATTGGGCAATAGCCATAGAGTGGAGTATGTGATGGTCATAGACTTGATCAATATCCTTACGGGAAATAACATTGATTTTTTGGTTCCACTCTTTATACAGCTCACCAAGTTGGCGGATTTGCTCGATTTGACGTTCTGACAAATCTGGAAAATATTTTAAAATCAACTCCATATTCTAGATGATTCCGTTTTCTTTAAAACCATTCCACACTGGGTCGTCGGGCAAAGCGGCCATTACTTCTTCCTGCTTTCGCGAAACGGGGTGCTCAAAGAGCAGTTTCCAGGCATGTAAATGAATAGATCGGTCTCGGTTTCCTCGCCGAAATCCATATTTTACATCGCCTTTGATCGGGCAGCCAATTGCTTGTAACTGCGCCCGTATCTGGTGGTGACGCCCACTGTGCAATTCAATTTCCAACAGATGGTAGGTTTTACTACTTCCAATTAGTTTGTAAGTTAAAGATGCTTTTTTAGCATCCGGGGCTTCCTCTGTAAGCGCAACAACCTTATTCTGACGTTTGTCTTTTTTGATAAAATGAACAAGTTCATCCGATTCTTTAGGGGGCATTTCCTTTACTGCAGCCAAGTACGTTTTGGTAATGGACCGCTTTTGAAACTGCTCATTAATTGCGGCTACTGCTTTGTTGGTTTTACCAAACAAAATAACTCCACTGGCTGGCCGGTCCAATCTATGCGTCAAAAACAAGCTTTGCTTAGCATAAATTTCGGCTAGTTGAGCCAGTGATTTATCGTTGGTTTTGTCTGATTGAGAAGGCAAGCCTGCTGGTTTATTAAAAGCAATAAACTGATTGTTTTTATAAATGACCCAATCACCGATCTTTTGTTCTTCGTTATTTTCCATGATTTAATCTACTTCTTCGTAATCAATATACTCCCCATCGTCATCATCATGCTGTTCATGAGCCTTGTCATTTCGGGCATCCTGTTTCACTTTGCCTTGTTGTTTGCCCTTTCCGATACTCGGAGGAGCGATATAAAAGCGATAAATGAAATAAATGATTCCGCCTAAAATCAGCAGTTTTAACATTGGTGGTCTTTTTATATGAATTGCAAAGTTAAGAATCCATTAAAATAAGTGTGACATTTTGTCAATACTTTGCAGTAGAAGTATTTTGTGTAAGGACTTGAGCTATAGGCGAATTAATTATTTGGGTTGGCTTTCGCCAAATAGAAAACAACCGCATAGTAGCTGCATAATTCATGCTAGGATTAAGGTTCTTTGGCTTGACAATAATTTCTTACATTTGCAGTTCGAAAAATGACAGGAAAAGCTTTTCCTGTCTGAGTTTTGAATCATTCATCATCAAATCATAAAGTTTCATGACATCAACTAAACGTTTAAACAATGCAGCCGGTTGGCTGGTCTTTGCTATTGCGTTGATCGTCTACTATTTTTCTGCCGAACGCACGGGTAGTTTATGGGATTGTGGCGAGTTTATCCTTGGTGCTTATAAGCTACAGGTAGTACACCCGCCGGGGGCCCCTTTGTTCGTTCTTGTTGGACGTATGTTTACCTGGGTAGCAGAGTTGTTCTCTAATAATCCGGAAGATATTGCTTTTGCTGTCAACATGATGTCTAGTGTTTGCACGGCTTTTGCAGCTGCTTTTATTTGCTGGGTAACCATTATGCTTACCAAAATTGCAATGGTAGGTCGTGAAGGTGAGTTAGACAGCGGTCAGCAGATTGCTGCTGCCGGAGGTGGTGTTGTGGCTGGTTTAGCTACAGCTTTCGCTACTTCTATTTGGTTTTCTGCTGTAGAAGGTGAGGTATACGCGATGTCTACTTTCTTTACTACCATGACTTTATGGTCGATGATAAAGTGGTATTCTTTACCTGACAATGCAAAAGCAGACCGATGGTTATTGTTTACAGTGTACTCTGCTGGTTTATCTATTGGCGTTCACTTGTTGAGTATTCTGACATTTCCTGCTTTGGCACTTTTCTACTACTTCAAAAAGTACAAAAACCACACCTTCCTAGGTATGGGCGGTGCTGCTGTTGCTGGGGTAGCTGCCATCGTTATTATTCAGAAAATTATCATTGAAGGAATTCCAAAATTGTGGAGTGCCTTTGATTTGTTCCTTGTTAATAATGTTGGTCTTGGTTTCCATTCCGGACTAGTTCCTGCTTTATTAATTGTGGCAGCTGGCGTATTTTTTGGTTTGCGCTATGCAGCACAAAAAAGATTGCCGGCAGTACAAAACTTATTGGTAGGTTTTTCATT
>JALEHC010000394.1 GCA_022763215.1 Saprospiraceae bacterium | reverse complement strand
GTAAACTCATGAATCAGTACAACATCCTCCGAGCCGGGGTCGAGCATTCCATTTTGATTAAAGTCGAGAATGATCTCTACTAAACCGGGCTGTGTTGATGTCACAGGTAAGCAGTATACGCCTGCATCGTCGCACTCAAAAAAGCTACCAGAAGTAATGCTTCCGCAAATTCCACTCGGGAAGAGATTGATATCGGGTTCGTTGAGAAAAATTTTGTGCTGTCCCAAATCAAGGGTGGTTTCCTGATCGGCTACCGACATCCGATCGAGTGCCAGATCACCAGTGGCACCTGGGCCTGTTTCGTTAAAAGCGACATTAAAGGAAAGCCCCTGAAAGCCTGAATCAGCAAAATCAATTTTGGTTACAAAACCATCTTCCGTATAGGAATAAAGCTGACCATTGAATTCGCGATCCCACAAGCATTCTGGCATACTACCTGCCAACTTGGGCGGTGTACGGAAACTCCAGTTTTTGGACCAGACCCGGCCATTCTGGGCGGTGCCATTTTTGGCCACCGTGATATCCCAAAATCCGATATAATAGACGTCCTTAAATTCGATATAGTAGTCGCCGGCAGTTTCCGGCTCGAATGTAAAGTTATTGTTAGTTTGATAGCCCTGTCCCGTCAATTCGTATGGACCGAGGACTGCATCTGACCAACTACTGATATTTTCATTGGTTAATCCGACCTGAATAGGGCCATGGACTACCGTTTGATCGCTTGCGCGAACGATGCGAAACTCGTAGTTACCAAAGAACTGCGGAGTTCCGGAGCCTGAATATTCTCGACTAAGCCCGAGGTAAACAATTTCGTTTGCATCTTCAATAGAAAAATACAATCGGTTGGAAGGCTGGGCGCCGTATGCGCCAAAGTTGCCATATTCCATCCGGTTAGTCATTAGCATCACCACGTCGGAAGGCGTGGGAGCCAGTTGTTTGGTACCTTCTGCCCATAGCAGCGGCGAGCACCAAAGGCAAAGCAAGAGGAGCAGGATAAATCTGCTTCGCAGGAGCTTTGTAGGATAAGTTTGAAGTCGTAGTAGTGTTGTCATGTTTTATTTGTCTTCTCAATGGGAAATAGATTCTAAGCTTCAATGAGTACAAACTCATTGAAGTAAGGGAAAACGGGCAGAGTGCCTCCTCGAGTCCGTTATAGACGGACCCTATTCAGAGCACAATAAAAAATCCGTTTTTAATGCAGGAATCTGGTTTATACCAGTATGTGATAGTCTGGTAAACCAATGGAGAAAAGACAAATAAAACGGGAGCATAAAAGTGACTCCCCAGTTTTGGGTTTGCGTAAATAAAATCATTTTACCTCGTGTTGTTTAGTGTAAGTGTTTGTTTGTAACTGTGTTTGTAACTGCTTTTAACAAACAGAAGGCAAAGTGCTTCTGAGTTGAAAGCAGTTGTTTTTCCGGTCTATTTGCCAGGCATTTTGCTTTAGGCAAAAGAACGGAAGGGTAACGCAATAGCGATACCAATCTTATTGTGAGGGACTTGACTTTCGGTAGTTCCTTGTTTATTCTCTCTGAGGTAATTTTGGTATGATTACATCTCAGATAGCCAGCTCGTTGGTTGTTGTAGTTATTACTTTTGAGCCTAATTCAATAATTAAAGAGGGTAAAACTTTAGGGGGATATAACTATGTGGTAAAAGTACAGAAATAAAATGGATTAAAAAAGCCATGTCACATTTTACCAATCTCTTTACCAAAAAGATACATATAACGTTTTTCACAAAAAAGAGGGCCGAAGCACCTAAGTACCTCAGCCCCTTCACATGAAACAAATTTACGCGTTATAATCCTTGGGAAAATCTAGTTGGATTATACTATATATACATCTTTAGTAATCAACTGTTCTCTACTCTGCCATGATCATTTTCATGGTTTTGCTCAATCCGAGTTTGGTTTCTAATCTGTAATAGAAATTACCACGGCTTTGCAAATCATTTTTATTCAGCAGAATTTCATTGTATCCTTCAAACCCTTCATTCTGAATCAATTTGATGGTTTTACCGCTTACATCAAATATGCGAAGCGTGTAATCCATTTTCTCCGGCAATTCGAAACTAATAACCGTACTACTTACGAATGGGTTCGGCTTGTTCTGGTACAATTCGAAGGTAGCTGCCAAAGGCAAGGCTTCATCGTATGCAATATCCAGTTCAAGCAAGTTACCAGTTGTCGTATAAGCTTCTGCGGATGTAATGGCAGAGCTTATCGCCAAATAGTCACTTAATTGCCCGTTTTGTAATGCTCTGAACTCAAGCGTAAACAACACTTCATTTTCAGTAAGTGGCTCGATGGTATTCCAGCTAGTGGTTATCGTACCATCTTTAACCAATTTGGTACCAATGTGCTGTTGTTGAAGCGCACCATAGTTTACATCAGTAAGTTCGAGGGCCAAATTGTCAAAATCAAGCGTAAATTGGAAACCTTGTAATTTGTTTAATTCTCTTGCAGTAATCGCAACGCTGTACTGTTTGCCAGCTTCTAGTTGTCGATCGGTTGTAGTAAGGTATGTCACACCATCGTAAGAAATACCTCTTGATTGGTTGTTAATAATGGCGTCGTTATTAAGGTCACCGATCTTAATTGCTATAAATTCGGCTACTGCACCTCTAGGAAGTCCCTCAAAGTTAATAACTTCTGGGAATTCTTCAAACCATGGATCAGAAGGTATTGCAAAATCATGCGCTTTATCTACGAATCTCCAACTAGTATTGCTGTTCAACACCTCGGTCTCGCCTAAAATCAATTTTCTTATTTCAGAAATATCTTTTTGATCGAGCTCTCGGTTGTTGTTAGCATCGGCTGCAATCAGCTTGTATGGCGAATCTAGCTCGGTCAGGCCATTGAGGTGTGCTGCCAATCGAATGATATCCATCGTGCTGATACCGTTCGTATGATCGTTATCTTTTAATGGAATCACACTCATATTGACATCATTGCCTACGGCATCCAACTGGAACTTGCCTTCTCTGTCTGTCGACAAATTCGCCACTTCGTATCCACCTGCTACCGTCACTTCGATGTCTTCCATCTTATCGCCTTCTTC
>JALEHC010000393.1 GCA_022763215.1 Saprospiraceae bacterium | reverse complement strand
TTATCTTACGTAAGTCTTTCTTATCAAATTCCGGAGGGAATCATCCCTGGTTTACGACAGACCGATGTATTCGTTTCTGGACAAAATTTATGGTTAATCAGTGATTATTCAGGCTTTGATCCGGAAGTAGACAGCTTTTCGTACGACCCGACACGGAGGGGAATCGACTGGGGTTCTTTCCCTCGTCAAAAAACGATTACAGTTGGCTTGAATGTATCCTTTTAAAACCAAGAAAAACGAAAAGTATGAAACAATTAAAGTATCCGATATATATTCTTTTTATCAGTTTTTTTAGTGTGGCTTGCAGCAATTTGTTGGAAGAAGACCCACAAACTTTTTATAACGAAGACCAGGTTTTTTCCTCAGAAGAGGGGCTAGAGTCAGCCATTAATGGCTTGTATTCACAAGTGTTTTCTGGAGCTTATTATGGCTCGGCTTGGCATGGGCTATTAATGCCTGTTTCCGGGAAATTCTTTTCCAGTCAGAACGCGAACCTAGATGCTAATAGCCTCAATACTACGCCAAGTAATGTATGGCTGGTAAGGATGTGGCCACAAATGTATGCAGCCGTTAATACGGCAAATGTCATTATTAACAATCTGGAAAATACCGAAAGTGAGTTTGAAAATCGAGATATTATTCTGGGACAGGCTTATTTTGTACGTGCTTGGGTATACTTCGATTTGGTACGATTGTTTGGCGGGGTACCGCTACGTACCTTACCTACAACAGCATCGGATTTAGATTTGCCTAGAGCGAGCAAAGAAGAAGTTTATGCCCTAATCATCGAGGATTTTGAGCGCTCCAAGGCATTACTCCCAGCACCTGCTGCTTACCGCCCAGAGCGCCCCACCCCATTTACGGCAAGTGCATTCTTAGCAAAAGTATACATGACTATGGCCGGTGAAGATGGAGGTGATCCTGCGCTATGGCAGAAAGCTTATGAAGAAGCACAATCGGTCATTCAGAACGGGCCTTATGCTTTGACGCCTACCTTTGCAGAGTTGTTTGAACCAGGCAACGAAAATACAGTAGAATCGATATTCGAAATACAATATGGCAATACCGGAGGTATTCGAAATTCGGATATGATCCGTTTTTATACACCAGCCAACAGTACATTTGCCCCTGCTAATACCGTAACCTTTGGCCGGGTTCGCCCCAATAAGGAAGTATTTGATGCACATGTCGAACGCTACCCGAGCGACCCAAGAATTGATGCGACTTTTATTTATGACAGTTACGAAAAGATAGGCGGTGGGACACAAAAGGTATACCCAATGAATACCACCGGCAATAATGGTTTTGCAGCTATCCGAAAATGGTTAGATCCTTCATTTAACGGCATCACGACAACTCGCAATTTTATTGTTTTTCGATATGCTGATTTACTACTAATGATGGCAGAAATCGAAAATGAAATCAATGGACCAGATGCGGCCTATACTTATGTCAATCAGGTATTGGCAAGAGCCCGTGATATCGATGGCGATGGCATAAGTGATGTAGAGCAACCTGCTGATTGGAGCGGCCTTAGTCAGGAAGAATTTCGAACGGCTATTCTTCAGGAAAGGCAGTTTGAGTTATTAGCCGAAGGACATGCATGGTTTGATACGCGTCGGCGAGGATATGAGCATTTTCTGGAAGATGTAGTGGAACCGCACAACAATCATCCGGAACTTGATTTGAGCAAAGAGTTTATTTATCCGATAAGCATCAAAAATATGCTTTTACCGATTCCATTAATCGAAATATCCGGTAACCAAATGATAAGTCCGGCAGACCAAAACCCAGGGTATTAATATCAATTAAAAAGTAAGTTTTAATGATGAAGAATTTGAAAATGCTATTGATGGCAGGGGGATTGTTATGCTTTGTTGTAAGCATCTGGGCCTTCCAATATCCCGATACCGATACACCTTTGTACCTCAATCCAAAAGCCGCGATCAAAGATCGCGTCAAGGATTTGATGAGCAGAATGACCCTTGAAGAAAAAGTGGCACAAATGTGCCAGTATGTTGGTCTGGAACACATGAAAAAGGCAGAAAAAGATCTGACCGAAGAGGAAATGCGTAAAAGTGATGCACAAGGGTTTTATCCAAGCCTTTTTAGCAAAGATGTAGCGGAGATGGCCCGACAGGGCAAAATCGGCTCTTTCCTGCATGTTGTAACCGCTGAAGAAGCAAACCACTTGCAGAAATTGGCGCTTGAGTCGAGGCTAAAAATTCCATTACTTATTGGTATTGATGCGATTCATGGCAATGGTCTGTATCGCGGTGCCACTATCTACGCGACGCCTATCTCCTTGGCAGCGAGCTGGGATGATCAGCTTGCTTACGAAATTGGTAGACAAACCGCAGTGGAAATGCGGGCGACTGGCTCTCATTGGGCATTTACACCTAATATTGATGTATTGCGTGATCCTCGCTGGGGCCGCACGGGCGAAACATTTGGCGAAGATCCCTATTTAGTGGGTAATTTAGGAGTTGCGACCATTAAAGGTATGCAAACCGACGATTTTAGCGGAAGCGATAAAGTCATAGCTTGTGCCAAACATCTGATTGCTGGTAGTGAATCAGTCAACGGGCTCAATGCTGCACCAACAGATGTGTCAAAGCGTACACTGATGGAAGTTTTCCTGCCACCCTATCGCCGTGCGATTCAGGAAGCGGATGTTTTTTCGATTATGGCTGCTCACAATGAAGTAAACGGCATTCCATGCCACATGGATCAATGGTTGATGACCGATTTATTGCGAAAAGAGTGGGGTTTTGATGGCTTTTATGTGAGCGACTGGAACGACGTATCGCGTATCTCAAGCTTACACTTCGTGGCCGAGGACTTTAAGGAGGCGTCTTACCTTTCGGTAAATGCAGGGCTGGACATGCACATGCACGGTCCTTTTTTTCAAGAGCATATCGTTGAATGGGTAAAAGAGGGACGTTTAGCGAAAGCGAGAGTAGAAGAAGCTTGTAGTAAAATACTGGAAGCTAAGTTCAGACTCGGATTATTCGAAAACCCTTTCGTTGATCTGGATAAAGTCGATGAATCGGTATTCACAAAAGCACATCAGCAAACTGCATTGGAGTCCGCTCGTAAGTCGATGACCTTGCTAAAAAATAATGGCATTTTACCGCTTAAAGGCACCAAAAAACTTTTGGTACTTGGCCCCAATGCTAACAATCAAACTACGCTTGGCGACTGGGCATCGCCACAGCCCGAAGAACGTGTGACTACGGTGTATGAAGGCATCAAAGCATTAGGCGAAGCAAAAGGATTTAGCGTAAGCTATTATCAAGTAGGGGAGCGCTCAAAGAAAATAAAAGAAACCGCCCTAAAAGAAGCAGCGCAACAAGCGCAGGGGGCGGATATCACAATATTGGTACTGGGAGAAAATTCATTTCGGCACGATTGGCCAAATAAAACAACCGGCGAAAATATTGATCGGGCTAGTTTGCAGCTTTCGGGCAAGCAATTGCGTCTGGCAAAAGAAATTGCCAAAAACGGAAAGCCATTCGTTGTTGTGTATGTAAGTGGTAGTCCGATTTCGGAGCCTTGGCTACAAAAAAATGCTGCAGCTATTCTGAAAGCCTGGGAGCCTGGAAGCTTCGGTGGACAAGCCGTGGCAGAAGTGCTTTTTGGAGAGCTGAACCCAAGCGGAAAATTGCCGGTAACGGTACCGCGTAGCGTCGGACAATTGCAGATGGTATACAACCACAAACCATCGACTTACAAGCACAAATACCATACGGAAAAGAAGACTCCTTTGTACCCCTTTGGTTATGGACTAAGTTTCACTACATACTTGTATAGCAAGCCACTACTCTCGTCTCCTTCTTTTGATGGAGATGGGGTAGTGACTGTTGCTGTTGACGTCACCAATACCGGCAAAATGGCTGGTGAAGAAATCGTACAGCTCTATATCCGCGATCAATTTAGCTCGGTAACTCGACCAGTTAAAGAATTGAAAGGGTATAAGCGAGTCGCACTGCAAGCCGGCGAAACAAAAACGGTACAGTTTGAAATCACCAGAGAAAGTCTGGCATTTTATGATTACGACTTCAACTATGTGTTGGAGCCAGGTACTTTCAGCATCATGACAGGACCTTCCTCCGCCGATAAAGACTTACAAAAAGTAAATCTGGAAGTCACCAAAAGAATTAACCTGGAAAAATAAACATATGAAGAATATAAGCACCATACTACGATGGAGTATACTCAGTATTTTTGGTTTCTTATTGGTCTTACTATCATGTAGTAACCGCCTTAAGCAAAAAGAAAATACCACAAGCCGACAACGCCCTAATGTGTTGTACATCATGGCTGATGACCTGACAACCCAGGCGATCAGCGCTTATGGCGGAATCTATAAGGAGATTGCTCCAACTCCCAATATCGATCGCTTGGCCAAAGAAGGGATGTTGTTCCAAAATGTTATGTGTACCAATGCTATTTGCGGCCCAAGCCGTGCGGCCATTCTGACGGGCAATTACAGCCACTTGAATGGTTATTACAAAAATGAAAGTGGCGGGCAGTTTAATGCTAGTCAATGGACTTTTCCCCAAGCTTTTCAGCAAAATGACTACCAGACATGCTTGTTTGGGAAATGGCACCTCGGATCTGATCCGGTTGGATTTGATGAATTCAAATACCACGCAAATGCAGGGCAACAAGGCTTATACTGGAATCCGGTATACAACGAAAATGGAAGTATTGTCAAGGAGAAAGGTTATGCGACCAACTTGACAACCGACTTTGCCTTAAACTGGCTAAGTACCAAACGCAATGAAAAGAAACCATTTATGATGGTCCTTCAATTCAAAGCACCACATCGTCCGTGGGAACCAGACGGAAAGTATGAAGACCTCTGGGAGGATATAGAAATGCCTTATCCGGCTACTTTTAACGATGATTATAAAGGCAGAGAACTGACTGCTGGCGATACAGAAATGACCATGGATTATCTGAGTCGCCGCGATATGAAACTCGAACCACCAACGGGACTGAAAAGAAAAGAAAAACTCAAGTGGGATTTTTATGGTGCGAAGCGTGGCGAGATCGTTCAGCCAGAAGGCATGAGTAAAGAAGAAGGGCGCCGTTGGCGCTATCAGCGATATATCAAAGACTACCTGGCCTGCGTAAAATCGGTAGATGATAATATTGGAAGGGTATTAGAATACTTGGATGAAAATGGTTTGACAGAAAACACCATGATTGTAATGACTTCCGATCAGGGTTTTTATCTGGGTGACCATGGTTTTTTTGATAAGCGATTCATCTATGAAGAATCTTTGAAAATGCCGTTTATCGTTCGATATCCAAAGACCGTCAAAGCAGGTAGTGTCAACGAAGATATCATCTCCAATATTGATTTTGCGCCGACACTCATGGAAGCAGCCGGCATTAAAACAGATATTAGTATGCAGGGCCGAAGCTTTATGCCAATGCTCAAGGGCAAAAAAGCAAAAAAGTGGCGGCAGTCCATGTATTACCACTATTATGAGTTTCCGTTTTGGCATCATGTACAGCCACATTATGGCATTCGCACAGAGCGTTATACACTTGCCCACTTTTATTACAGTATCGACCAATGGGAGTTGTACGACTTGGAAAAAGACCCTCAGCAAATAAACAATATCATTGATGACCCAGCATACAAAGAGATCGTCATTTCGCTTAAAGCGAAACTCAAAGAGCTTATGAAGGAATACGAAAATGATAAGTCATTAGATGCTTTTAGGGAAATTTCAGATAAGGATTTTGGCAATATTGTGAAGAATCCGAAGCACGATGAAAATGTACGTAGCATCATTGAACAAAATGACAAACAAGATTAACCACAATTAGAAGAATATTATGACTTTACTAAATAAATCTTTTTGGACAATTCTATGTCTATTATGCGTTTCCCTTTCGGGAAATGCACAAGAAGGTAACAAAAACATCCTGTTTATTGCAGTTGATGACCTGAAGCCACTCTTGGCTTCCTATGGTGCAGAGCAAATGCACACACCTAATTTTGATCGGTTGGCGGCAATGGGCACGAGTTTTCACAATGCACATGTGCAGCAAGCGGTTTGTGGCCCTTCCCGCGCAAGTATTATGACCGGTGCTTATCCAGATAAAACAAAAGTTTGGGATTTGCATACGAATTTTCGGGAATCTGCGCCAGATTTGATGTCTATGCCAGAGTATTTGGTTGAACAGGGCTACGAATCGACTGGAATCGGGAAGATTTACCACAAAGGATCTTCTTCTCCGGGACATGATGGTAAAAGCTGGAGTATACCACACCAACTACCAGACAATTTTGATCCGGAATATGGCACACCTGCTTTCAATTATTACCAAAATTCGGAAACGAAAGCTCAAATTGCACAGCTAAAAAAAGAGGCAAAAGCTAAAGGCATCAAAAAGCAAGGAAAAATACGCAAATACGTTTTCAAAAGAATGAAGCCAAGTACGGAAGCTGCTGATGTTTCTGACGAAGCTTACCAGGATGGCCTTTACACACAGGCGGCCATTCAGCAGATGAAGCAACTGAGCGAAGGCAATAAGCCTTTCTTTTTGGCAGTTGGTTATCAAAAACCACACTTGCCATTTATTGCGCCTAAAAAATATTGGGATTTATACGATCCGACAAAAATTGATTTGGCACCTTTTCAAGACCTGGCAGCAGGTACACCTAAACTGGCTTATCATTCTTTCGGCGAAATTCGGGCTTATTCTGATATTGACAAAAACCTTCGGGTTGGCGATAAAATGACAGAAGAAAAGCAACGCGAATTGATTCACGGCTACATGGCTTGTGTCTCTTATATTGATGCTCAGCTAGGTAAATTATTGGATGCTATGGAAGCAATGGATCTGATGGAAAATACCGTCATTGTGCTGTGGGGAGACCATGGGTTTCACTTGGGCGATCATACTTTATGGTGTAAACATTCCAATTTTGAGCAAGCTACTCGCATTCCTTTAATGTTTGCAGGGCAAGGCGTAGAAAAAGGAAAAGTAGTGACCCAGGCAGTTGAATTAGTCGATGTATTTCCAACATTGTTTGAGTTGGCTGGAGTCGCACCATCTGCTCAGGTAGATGGCAAGTCATTGGTACCATTGATGGATGGAGATGAATCTACTGTGATTAACCGCAATTATGCCATCAGTCAGTATCATCGTTGGGGGGATCGCATGGGGTATTCTATCCGAACAGATCGCTATCGCTATACCGAATGGCATGGAAAAGGCTACCGAACTTATAAATCTTATATGGCAGACAATATCGAAGGTCTGGAATTGTACGATTATGAAAAAGACCCAAATGAAACGCGCAATTTGGTTGACGATCCGGCTTACCTAGAAGTGAAAAAACAACTGAAAGAAACCTTGCTGGCAGAGCTTCGCTCACAGCAAAAAAATCAATAAAATAGCAAGGACCTAAAATGATCAAGATGAATAATAGTTGCATTTTAAGTTTGCTTTTGGTCATGTTGTGCATGAGTTTTTCAAAAGCGCAGTCATCGCATCCAAATATTTTATTTATTCATGTCGATGACTTGGGGTATCACGATTTGAGTTGTACCGGATCAGATATTTAC
>JALEHC010000055.1 GCA_022763215.1 Saprospiraceae bacterium | reverse complement strand
GATGGACCAAAGTTGCCAAATAATTGACTCATCGCAATATCCATTTCGCGTAAGCCATAACTTACAGAGGGATCGATTAGATAAGGCTCCCCTTCATTACTAATTAGATAATTGCCTCCCCACAAATCACCATGTATGAGACGTGCTTTCTCCTCTGGCCAATTCTGTTGAATTTCTATGCAAAGGTGTTCAAAGGCTTTTGCGTAAGCGGAAGAGAAAAAAGGAGCTGCCATGCTGAATTGTGGTTGCAACCTATTAAGAATAAGGTAGTCCGAGGCTAAATTTTGCCAAGTATTGATTTGCGGAAGGCTTCCTATAAAATTATTCTCTTGCCATCCGAACTGATGATGGGAGGTTTGATGCATTTGCGCAAGCTGAAGCCCAAATATAGATTTTTCTTTAACGGAACCTGGTCGGTTTGGAATATATTCCAATAGCAAAAAAGGGTAGGGTGGCTTAGTAGAAAGATGAAGAATAGAAGGCGTTGCGATGGATTTTGAAGCAGCAATGGCTTGAAGTCCAGTTTTTTCAGTGGAAAGCATGGCTGCTGCTTTAGGCCCGGAATTGTACTTGATAAAATATACTTCTGAGGAGGTTCTTATAAGCGCAGCTTGATTGATGTCGCCGCCATGAACAGCTTCCACAGACCGTATGGAAGGGAGTAAGGTTTCGAGTTGTTGGAAAATAGAATCAGGTAACATAAAAAAGAAGGAAAGGCAAAAGTGCCTTTCCGGTATATTTTACAGTCTGTTTTTGTTGATGATTTCGAGTAGGTCTTCTCGATAGTTTTTGCCTATAGGCAAATGCTTAGCCTGGCCTTTTTCAACTACTTCAACCATATTGCCGACGATTGCATTAATTTTTTCAATATTAACGATGTAGGATCGATGAATACGCTTGAATGTAGGCGACGGTAGCTTTGATTCAAGGCTCTTCATGGTTTGGAGCGTAATGATTCGGCTTTTGTCCATTCGAATAATAACATAGTCTTTCAGTCCTTCGATATAGATAATATCGTCGTAGTTGACTTTAACTAGTTTTTTATCTGCTTTTACGAAAATGTAGTCTGGGTGTCCTTCGACTACCTCTACCGGTTCCTCGCTTTCATCGCGTTGTTCAAGCTCAAGGCGATCCATTGCTTTATTGACCGCTTTCATGAAGCGCTCCAGAGAAATTGGTTTGAGCAGGTAGTCAAGCGCATTGAGTTCGAACCCTTCAATGGCATAATTAGGGTATGCGGTAGTGAAAATTACCAAAGGTGGTTTGGTCAGACTTTTCAGGAAATCGATACCTGTCAATTGAGGCATTTGGATATCCAGAAACATAAGATCGATATCGTGATTTTTTAATGCTTCATTGGCTTCCAGTGCATTACTGCACTTTTGAACGAGGTTTAATTCAGATATTTTTTCGATATAGGTTTCCAGGACATCCTGTGCAAGGGGCTCGTCGTCGACGATAATCACGTTTATCATATACTTTCTAGTTTAATTATCATTTACAATATACATCAATCCTTTGATTCAAGATGGATTTAACCATCCAATTGAATTTTGAGATTTACGGCGTATGAGTTGGGTGTATCTTTAATTTGGAGTTCATAGTTGTCTGGGTAGACCAGATTGAGTCTCTTTTGAACATTGACTAGGCCAATACCTCCACTTTTTTTATTGCGATGAATGGACGTTGGCGGTTGATCTGGTTTACTATTTTCAATGTAAAAATCTACCATTTCGCCGACTACATTCAGCTGAATCTTGACATAGCCTTGTTCAATTAGGTTGCTGAGGCCATGCTTAAAGCTATTTTCAAGAAAAGGCGTAAACATGAGTGGCGCGATCAGGCGGTGCCCTGGGGCACCATTTACCTCAAGTGAAATGTCTACATTTTTTCCTTGGCGTAATGATTCGAGATCAATATAATTTTGAATGTAATGAATTTCTTTGCTGAGTAGTACGCGTTTTTCGTTGCATTCGTAAAGCATATATCGCATCATTTCGGATAACTTGATTACGATTTCGGGGGCTTTATCTGATTTTTTTAGCGTAAGCGCATAGAGATTGTTGAGGGTGTTAAAAAGAAAATGTGGATTGATTTGGGATTTGAGGAACCGCAATTCTGATTGCATGGTTTGTTTTTCGAGTTCCTGACGTTCATTAACGTGAACAAACCAATCAGATGAAATCTTGTATACAGTAGATGCACCAGTAATAAAAAAAGTAAGTAAGAAATGGAGGAACTGGTGATCGACCATATCTTGTACGAGGTCAGGGTAGTTTTGTAGTTTGAAAACGAAAATGATCATTTTTAATGGCGTCATGACTACCGATGCTACGATAAGTAGTAGGCCATACGTTAGGAACATATTTTTTGATAAGTAATTGGGGATCAGATAGAAAAGGTTGAAATATACAATAATGCTGTAGAAAAATACATTGACTAGTTGGTTGGTAAGCGTAAAAAGGAAACCTTGGTTGACGCCTTCAAAAAGCATTAGGATTGCAAGTATTACCAACCAAAAAATGAGGTGGTAAATACCATTTCTGGAAAAAAGCCGATCTGTCCATTGCCTTGTGAGCTGTATAGCGGTACTAGTCATAAGTAAGCGTACAATACTTTATCAGAGCAGAATTAAGAAAAGAGCAGGTAAAATATAAATAAATTAGATAAAGTAGGGAATCTGTAAGATGGAAAGCCTGTGTGTAAAATCATTAGCTGTCAAAAGCAGGATATTTTTTTTCTTTGTACTTTTGCGGCTGAATTAAAATGAGGCTTTGAAGCCGAATAAATTATATTAATCATTAAATTGATTATTTAGAATGGTCTATTTAACGAGGAGAGAACGATTCAATGCAGCACATAAGCTGTGGGTGGATGCATGGACAGATGAGCGAAATATCTCGACTTTTGGGAAATGTGCCAACAAAAACTGGCACGGACACAACTATTGGCTGTATGTAACAGTCAAAGGCATACCAGATCCGGTGACGGGCTTTATTATGGATGTAAAAAAGCTCAGTAAACTGATTAAAGATGTGATTGTTGAAAAGGTAGATCATTGCAATTTAAACCTCGATGTGGAGTTTATTCCTGAAGGTATGCAACCAACTACTGAAAACCTGGTGGTTTTATTTTGGCAACAATTAGAGCCTCACCTTACTGAATGCGAATTGCATTGCATCAAATTGTACGAGACAGAAAATATCTATGCCGAGTATTACGGCGAGAAGTTTTAAAACAGATTCATGCCCTATCAAAAAAAGGAGATTTACGACGAAGAAATTACACAACAACTCAGTCAGTCTTTTCAGTTTATGCTGGAAAGACTAGGGGAAGATGTTCAGCGGGAGGGTTTAATCAAAACACCAGACCGAGCTGCAAAAGCTATGCAGTTTTTGACACAGGGCTATGAGCAGGATGCAGAAGCCATTCTGCGAGGGGCTATGTTTCGAGAAGATTACAGTGAAATGGTGATCGTCAAGGATATTGAGCTGTATTCCCTTTGTGAGCATCACATTTTGCCTTTTTTTGGCAAAGCCCATATTGCCTATATTCCGAAAGGCTATATCGTTGGTTTGAGTAAAATTCCTAGAGTGATTGATGTATTTGCCCGCAGGCTACAAGTTCAGGAACGATTAACTGATCAAATTTTGCATTGTATACAAAACACCCTAAAACCGATGGGGGTGGCTGTGGTCATCGAAGCTCGGCATATGTGCATGATGATGCGCGGAGTACAAAAGCAAAATTCTGTAACAACCACCTCCGCTTTTACAGGGGCTTTTCAGAAAGTCGAAACCCGAAATGAATTTTTGAATTTGATTGGCAGCAAGCTGCATTAAAAGATAAAAACTAACCGTATGAAAGCTTATGTATTTCCTGGTCAGGCCTCTCAGTTTGAAGGAATGGGAAAAGATATGTACGACGAAAGTACACTGGCAAAAGACCTTTTCGAACAAGCCAATGATATCCTTGGCTTTAGAATTACTGATGTGATGTTTGAAGGTAGCGCAGAAGACTTACGTCAAACAAAGATCACACAGCCAGCTGTATTTCTGCACTCTGTGGTCAAAGCCAAAATGGCAGGTGAGGCTTTTCAGCCAGATGCTGTTGCTGGGCACTCTTTGGGGGAGTTCTCTGCCTTGGTTGCCAGCGGAGCCATGAACTTTGAAGATGGCCTTCGACTTGTCAATCAGCGTGCTATGGCAATGCAGAAAGCTTGTGAAGCTGTTGAGGGAACGATGGCTGCTATTATTGGTTTGGATGATGCTCTTATTGAAGAAGTGTGTGAAAGTATAGAGGAAGTCGTGGTAGCTGCTAATTATAATTGCCCTGGGCAGTTGGTTATTTCTGGTTCAGTGGAAGGAATCAATAAAGCGGTAGAGGCTCTAAAAGAAAAAGGAGCTAAAAGAGCTATTGTTTTGGCTGTTGGTGGTGCTTTTCACTCGCCTTTAATGCAGCCAGCTAAAGATGAGTTGGAAGCTGCTATTGCAAATACTAATTTTGCGAAGCCTTCTTGTCCAATTTATCAAAATGTAAATCCTATTCCAGAATCAGACCCTGATAAAATTCAACAAAACCTGATCATGCAGCTGACCTCACCAGTTCGGTGGACACAGACTATGAATAATATGATCGCCGAAGGTGTTACAGAATTTATTGAAGTGGGCGGAAATGGTAAAACCTTACAAGGTTTTGTGAAAAAAGTGGATCGTAAATTTCCGACATCTGCTTTGTAACCTAACCCTAAGTGGATGACCGCAAATCTGTGAAAATCTGTTAAAAGGTTGCATAAGTAAAATTTTGCTGTCATCTTTAAAAAGACAATAGTTAGATTGTCGGGCTCCGCTCCCCGGAGCTTTCTACTTACATCATCTTTAAATAGAGTTATATGGTTACAGAAGAGGTGAAAAGTGGAAAAGTATTACTGGCAGAACCTTTTATGCTGGATCCAAACTTTAAGCGCTCTGCCGTTTTGCTGTGCGAGCATGGCCCAGAGGGTAGTGTTGGATTCATTATGAATAAGCCTCTGAATATGCGCATCGATGAATTAATCGAAGATTTTCCTGATTTTAATGGGGAAGTGTTTTTTGGAGGCCCTGTTCAGACTGATACCATCCATTTTCTTCATAACCTCGGTGATCTGCTGGACGATTCCGTTTTGGTCGCTCCAGGTGTTTACTGGGGAGGTGATTTTGATAAATTGAAATTTTTGATTGCTTCCAATCTAGTGGAAGAAGCTAATATTCGTTTCTTTGTGGGGTATTCTGGTTGGTCAGAAGGACAACTACATGATGAAATGAGCTATGGCTCCTGGATTGTAGCTGGAATGGATTCTAATTATCTATTTAAGCTGCAACCTAAAGAATTATGGCAGCAAGTAATGTATGATAAAGGAAATGCTTACACTGTAATATCGCAGATTCCGGAAGCATTATCATGGAATTAAAAAAGGCGCTCGATTTATCGAGCGCCTTTTTTAATTCCTATTATTTCTGTTTACGGATTACCCGTTGTTGAATGTTCTTCTGTTTGTTCTTCTTCAGCTTTTACTATTTTGATCGGCTGAACTCCTTCCAATAATTTTAGGTATTCATCACGTACTTTCTGGAATTTAGGTAGTTCGTCATCCGGAAGTGGTTTGGCTTCAGGGAAGTTGAGGCGCAAGTGATTTACTTGCTTGCCGTTTTTCCAGAAGCGGAAACAAACATGCGGACCAGTTGCTAATCCGGTAGATCCGACATAGCCAATAACTTGCCCTTGAGTTACAAATACGCCTGGTTTGATGCCTTTTGCAAATTTCTGCATGTGCAAGTATTGCGTCTCGTAAGTATCGTCGTGCTTGATTTTTACGTAATTACCATTTCCATTGGTGTATGATGCTCTGGTAATAACCCCATTACCAACTGCGTAGATCGGCGTACCATAAGGAGCAGCATAATCCGTACCATAGTGAGGACGACGACGTTTTAGGATAGGATGAAAGCGATTAAGATTGTAATAAGATGAAATTCTGGAATATTTAACCGGAGATTTCAAAAATTTAGCTTTCATGGTACGACCTTCTAGGTCATAATATCCTTTAATTTTTCCATCTTCGCTTTCATACCATACAGAATAAAATTCCTTATCCTGTCGCTTATAGTTGGCTAGGTAAAGCTGACCAACACCTACTTCCTGACCTTCAATATAATTCTGATCAAAAACTAGGCGAAATTCATCATCTTTTTGAATATGGTGGAAATCGATCGACCATTGAAGAGCACCTTCCATTTTGGAGGTTACCTCATAGCTTAGGCCATTATCAACCATCGCATTCCAAAGGGAAGATTCGATGACACCTGCGGCAGCTTTGATTTTGCTGTCAACAGGACGTTCCACTTTGGTAACGTTGAGTTTATCTTTCAAATCAAAAACGAAATATTCGTAAACACTTGGTTCGTAAACGAAATAATCAGCTTTTTGAAGGGTATCCTTAGCTAGGATGGTATATTTTTTGCCAGCTCTTAAATGGCGAACATCAAAGACCTCTTTACTATTCGCTACCAACTGTTCGATGGCTGTAAATTCAATGTTGTATGCTTGAAGAAGATCGCCTAGGTTTTGGCCAGACTTGATTTCTTTTTCAACCATTTGGAGTGTATCAATAGCAAAACCATACTTCATTGTAGGCTCTGTAATCTTGAAATGGTCAAGTTTAACGACCTCTGGGCTAGTTGATAATTTATTGCCCACCACCTTTCTGATATCTGTAAATTGATCCAGACAATAACCTCCGGCAAGGATTCCAAAAATGAGTAGATTATACCCAATCCACTTACGCTTTAAGAAATGTTCCTTTGCCTTTTTAATCGATTCTTTTATATCCACTGTTTCAAAGTTTGTGTGATGATAAATCTTGAATTACGGGAATCAGAATGAAGGTAGAACGTTATGTATCAGTAGTTGGTTGTGTTCACCTGGCTCCAAGACCCTGGTTTTGGTATAGTTGGGTATGTTCAGAGGACAATCGCTAGATGCTAGAATTGAATACTTGCAAAGATAGAATTACAGCGCAATTGCACCTAATCAATTTTGTTAAATTCGCAGTATGTTGAAAAAAAATTAAAAAAAGGGTAAAATTATTGATGATTCTATACTCAAGATACTGGTTTGAGCAGATTCTTTGTAATAAAAGAAGAAAAAAGCCGGTTTTTTACAAACCGGCGAAGTCGGAATTAAGAACAACACTAATTAAAGATCAATCATTTGCCGAAAGGCAAATCATCGCTTCTACTGTTCGATTACTACGTTTCTACCACTATATTAGGGCTTTTAAGTGCACCACAAAATGAAGTTCTCTTGACTTACCACTTGGATCGACTCAATCTGGTATATGAATGTGTGAATAGAAATTTTGTACCTTTGCGGAAAATAAAATCGATGTCTGATCAATATAAATACGACTTGCGCGGCGTGTCCGCAACCAAAGATGAAGTCCATGCGGCGATTAAGCACCTGGATAAAGGTTTGTACCCAAACGCTTTCTGCAAAATCCTTCCGGATATAGCTGGCGGTTCCGCCGAGCATTGCAATATCATGCATGCTGATACGGCCGGTACCAAGCCAAGCTTGGCTTATATGTATTGGAAAGAAACCGGTGATATGGATGTGTGGAAAGGGATCGCTCAAGATGCCATGGTCATGAATATCGACGACATGGCTTGTGTGGGGTGCGTTGATAACATCATCCTTTCGTCGACTATCGGCCGGAATAAAAACCTGATTTCCGGAGAAGTAATTGCTACTCTTATTCAATCCACTTCTGATTTTCTGGATGAAATGCGAGCTAATGGTGTTGACATTGTCTTAGCAGGTGGTGAAACGGCAGATGTCGGTGATATTGTGCGAACCATTGATGTGGGCTATACGGCTTTCGCCAGAATGAAACGCTCAGATGTAGTGGATATCAATATCAAAGCTGGTGATGTCATTGTTGGATTGGCGTCTTACGGACAGGCTAGCTATGAGAAATTTTATAACTGGGGCATGGGGAGCAATGGCCTTACCTCTGCAAGGCACGATGTTTTTGACCATGCTTACGCAAAACAGTACCCGGATGCCTACGACCCAAATACGCCAGAGAAAGTGATTTTTACGGGAAGTAAAAAATTAACCGATCAAGTAAATGCAAACGGACAGCAAACGGATATCGGAAAAATGGTACTTTCTCCTACGCGTACCTACATTCCGTTCATCAAGAAATTGCTGCAAGAACATCGCTCTGATGTGCATGGTATGATCCATTGTACCGGAGGTGGGCAGACAAAAGTATCCAAGTTTATTAGTGGCGTGAAGGTCATTAAAGACAATCTATTCGAATTGCCAACGCTATTCAAGCTAATTCAGGAAGAGTCCGGAACTGGCTGGAAAGAGATGTATCAGGTATTTAATATGGGCCATCGTCTAGAGGTATACCTTCCGGAAAATGTAGCACAACAAGTTATTGATCTGGCAGGCTCTTTTAAGATTGATGCACAAATAATTGGTCGGGTAGAACAAGCAGAGCAAAGTGGTGTTGAAATCAAAAGTCCATTTGGTACATTTGAATATCAATAATATGCAGCGCATAAGTCGAAAGGAAAAAGCAGCAGCTATCGCCAAAATGCTGGATGAATATTATCCAGAAACGCCTGTTCCTCTTGATCATAAAGATCCCTATACTTTGCTGGTAGCCGTTTTGCTATCTGCGCAATGTACAGATGAGCGAGTCAATAAAGTGACGCCTGACTTGTTTGAATTGGCTGATAATCCTCAGCAAATGGCACAGCAAGATGTCGACGATATTAAGCAGATTATTCGGCCTTGTGGGCTTTCGCCCAGAAAGTCAAAAGCGATCTACGAATTGTCAAATATACTGATGGAAAAGTATGATGGCAAGGTGCCTCAGTCTTTTGAAGCCTTGGAAGAACTACCCGGAGTAGGGCATAAGACTGCTTCTGTTGTAATGTCTCAAGCTTTTGGAGTGCCTGCATTTCCCGTTGATACACACATCCACCGGTTGGCGTGGCGATGGACACTGAGCACCGGTAAAAGTGTAGAAAAGACGGAAAAAGATTTGAAGAAATTATTTCCGAGAGAAATATGGAATAAACTGCATCTGCAAATTATATTTTTTGGCCGGGAGTATTGTCCGGCCCGCGGGCACAACCCTTTTGAATGCCCGATTTGCAGCAAATTTGGCCGAAAGGCCATGCTAAACCAATTTAAAAAGGATAACCCAAACCAAGGTTAAAGTTAACATCTCTTGGAAAACGAAAATCGTTAAAGTCTTCCCAATAATCGGCTTCCACTGCTGGACCATTGCCTTCCACGGTAGGGAAGGAGTTGCGAAGCCGAACGCCCATGTCTAATCGAAGTAAGAAATAACTAAGATCAAGCCGGATTCCAAATCCTGTACCAATGGCTATTTGTCGATAGAATGGATCAGCTGTAAAGTTACCTTCCATACCCTCACAATCATTGTATATACGTTCAGAAAAAAGAAATTGGGACCCACATCTTGACGTATCCCGCTGAAGCGTCCATACATTTCCGGCATCAATAAAAAGGGCACCTTTTAATAACCACAACAAATCAAAACGATATTCGATATTCATCTCTAGTTTGATGTCACCAGTCTGGTAAAGAAGGGTATTATT
>JALEHC010000392.1 GCA_022763215.1 Saprospiraceae bacterium | reverse complement strand
GAGCACTAGAAGCAGGCAAACATGTTATTTGCGAAAAGCCAATGGGCATGAATGCTCAAGAATGTAAAATGATGCTAGACGCTCAAAAACGCTCTGGTAAATTGCTCCAAATTGGCTACCGATTGTATTATGAACCTACCCACTTGGCCGCCCAAAAAGCAGGCCACGCTGGCCGATTAGGCGAATTAAAAACGATGGAATCCAGCCTTGGTTTTCGGATGGGACGCCCAGGTATTTGGCGTATTGATCCTGAGAAAGGCGGCGGCGGAGCTATCATGGACTTAGGTGTTTATTGCATTCAAGCTGCCCGCCGGATGGCCAATCAACTGCCCCTTAGTGTATTTGCGCGTGGCTTTACAGAGGAAACGGAGCTATACAAAGGCATACACGAAACAATGCTGTTCCAACTCGAATTTCCAAATGGCGCCATTAGTAATACGACCACTTCTTTTAGTTCTTATGTCGATCGGTTTCACGCCGCTTTTACCGATGGTTGGCTGGAAGTCAAACCAGCATTCAATGCTTGGCAACAACTTGGCTTTGAAAGTTCAAAAGACCTCGGAATCACACCACCCAAACTATTTTATCAGCAGATAGCACAGATGGATGCTTTCGCACAAAACATAAAACAAGGAACTGCAATCTCCGCCTCTGGCGAAGAAGGTTATATTGATATGCAAATCATAGATGCCATTAAGCAATCAGAGCGGGAAAAACGAGTTGTAAATATCGAATACCAGTAAGGAAATTGTACTTTTGAGATAAATTAATATAGCTCACCAGCAGATCAATGCGAAAAATAGCAATCTCTGATATTCACGGCTGTTCCCGTAGTTTTCGGGCTTTATTGCAGCAAGTACAACTACAAAAAACAGATCAACTTTATCTATTAGGCGATTATATCAATAAAGGCCCTGATAGCAAGGGCGTGATTGATCTGATTTGGCAACTTCAAAATGAAGGGCATCAGATAAATTGCCTGCGTGGTAATCACGAACAGATGTTTATCAATGCGTATGATAGCCCAGATTTTAATGATCTCGCTTTTCCTGAATTTTTGCAAAGCTTTGGCATAGAATATGAGCACCAAGCACCTCCGGCTTATGCGGATTGGGCGCTCCAATTGCCGCTTTATCTGGAAGTCGATCAGTATATTCTAGTACATGCTGGACTAGAATTTAGTGTTGAAAATCCATTAACAGATAAAAATGGGATGCTCTGGAAAAGATATTGGTACAACGATATCGACTATCAATGGCTGGGCGACCGAATTATTCTACATGGCCACACCCCCATCACGCAAGAAGAACTCCTTCGGCAGCAAAAACGATTGCCTCAAGTACAAGCAATGTGCCTCGATACAGGTTGTGCACACAAGCAACCCGGCATGGGCTACCTTTCTGCTTTTGACATAACGAATAATCAATTGTACTTCCAAGCCTTTATTGATTAAGGATCATTTTTCTTCCCATCGGGGAACTTTTCGGATAGTCAATATTGTATTAAAGGTGTTACACACGAGTGAAATTTTGATCCGTCAATTATTAACCATTTGAAAGGTTTCCCATGAGAACCCTATATCGTTTTCTAATCCCTTAATCGGGATTCCTTCCACATTTTGTTCATTCATTTTTTTGTCAAAGCACCAGCATTGACCTGACATTATTATCTGTTCAAATGGAAAATTTAATCGATCAGATCAAGCCATCGCGCTTGGTCCGTCAAAAACGTCGTGATAAACGACTTGCCAAATCTATACTCGAACCGGGTAAAAGTTATGGCGGAAAATACCATAAAAAATATCGAAAAAGTGGGCGGCTCAAACGCCAACAATATCTTACACATATTGATAGCTTGCCTTATCAAGAGTCGATACGTGGAGAACAACCCACTACCTACACTGTAGAAAAAATGGAACCCCTGATTCATTTTCTCGAGTCGCATTCAGGTATACGCTGGGAAACAGTTTTCACCAAACTCAAACCAGAACTGCAATACCTCAAAAAAAAGGGTGTAGACATTGACTGGTATTTGGGTCGATTTGTCTGCACAAACACTTTTTACGAAGCAGGAGAAATCATTTTGAAGAATTATTTCGGTCAATTCCGTACCCTGAGCAATTTTCCTTGGTTTTATGTACATCCGGAAAATGGCTGCTTATACAGCAACCGTTTTGAACAACAAAAAGGGCCATTTCCGAAAAAAGCCAGAAAGAAAAAAATAGGAAAAGAAGATCCGTACACGCAGTTTCCAATGGAAAAAGTGCATATCCAGCAAGCTATCCTCCAACAAAATAAAGTTTACGATCTCGAACTAGCAACTGGTATTGCAAACGACGCAGGCATGTATCGAATCCGGTTATTAGAGATTGAAAACGGATGGTATTACCGCATAAAAGTACAAGTGCTCAAATCATATTCGTCCGATATCAGGCGAGGCGACGAGCTGTTTTTGCTTGATCGTCCAGCTAGTCATTACTGGCGCAACACCCTAACTTCTTACTTTGATTGGCAATTGTTTGATACCGGGACGTTTTGGCTGTAGCCAAATCAAAAGTCAGCAGAACAGAGATTTTTTGTATTTTTCAAAAGAAAACACAAATATGAAAACCAACTTCCTGCTTCTGCTGGCACTTGCACTTACTGCTTGCCAGCAGTCGACTCCTCCCGAATCAGAACCAGTCAAAGAAAGTGACAGCTGGATGCTTTTTTATCTGGGCGGACAGTCCAATATGGAGGGTTTCGGCTATGTCGATAGCCTTCCGGCAAATTATACCGAACCACTTGAAGATGTCTACATCTTTCAAGGTAATCATGTACCCGACAATGCACCGGATGGCGGCCTGGGCGTATGGACTACACTGAAACCAGGTTTTGGCACCGGCTCCCACAGTGATGGAAAAACCAATAGCCTGAGTAATCGTTTTGGTGCCGAACTGAGCTTTGGCCATCGAATGAAAAAACTTTTCCCCGACCAAAAAATTGCCATTTTCAAATATGCGCGAGGTGGTTCTTCAATAGCACTCAAGTCTTCCGGATATGGAACCTGGGATCCAGATTTTAACGAAGGTCAAAATCTCAATCAATACGATCACTACCTCACGGCACTGCGCACCGCTTTCGCGAAATCCGACATTAATGAAGATGGCGTGCCAGATCGCCTTGTGCCATTTGGTATTGCCTGGATGCAGGGCGAATCAGATGCAGATAAGAGTCTGGAAGTTGCACAAGCTTACCAACAAAATCTTAAACGCATGATGGATTTGATCAGGGCGAGCTTGCGAGAAGATGACATTCCGGTCGTTATCGGCCAAATCGCCGATTCGGGTATGGACCCTGAAGACGGGAAACTCATGGACCATATTGAAGTCGTACAAGCCGCACAAAGAGCATTTACCGAAAGGGATAGCATGGCTGTGCTGGTTACTAATACAGAAAACTATCGTTTTCAGGAAGATAAATGGCATTACGCTACCGAAAATTATATTGATCTAGGAATTGCTTTTGCAGATGCACTAGAAAGTCTGATCAAAAGGAAATAATCCAACTGGCCG
>JALEHC010000391.1 GCA_022763215.1 Saprospiraceae bacterium | reverse complement strand
TAGGCGATGCCTTAGCATCGGCGAGGCTTTTCAACGAAGTACAGGATAAATTTTTGCCGCTTGTAGCCATTTGATGATGCGGTGAACAAGTCTGTTATAAATAATAAGCTGCAATCGCTATTGCTGCAACTATAAAACAATATATTGAAAAATAAGTCAAATTACTATTTTTTACCAGCTTTATCATCCAGGTGCAAGCCAGCAAACCCGTGACAAAAGCGGCAACAAAGCCAAGTGATAATTCGGCAAAACTACTACTTGCAGCGGCCATTTCTCCACTCAGCAAGTCTTTGGCCATTTTGCCAAAAATAAGCGGCACGACCATCAAAAAGGAAAATCGAGCAGCACGTTCCCGGTCGATACCCAACAAGACCGAAGTCGAAATAGTGGCTCCTGAACGGGAAATCCCGGGCAAAATAGCTATCGCTTGCGCAATCCCAATCAAAAAAGCATTGCCATAACTGACCTTTTTACCCGTATCCTTCGCGCGATCTGCGAAAAACAGGAGCACGCCCGTTACAATCAGCATTAATCCAACTAGTAAAATCTGTTTGTTGAATAAAGCTTCGATCTGATCTTCAAGCAAAATACCTACCAGCGCAGCCGGAATCATAGAAACAATAATCTTGAGGGAAAAGATAAACTCTTCATTCCATTTAAATTGAAACAACCCCTGAATGATTTCCAGTACATCTTTTCGGAATACCACTAGGGTACTCAGCGCCGTCGCTGCGTGCAGCGTTACAGTCATGAGCATACTTTCTTCTGCCAGACTATCATCTGACATGAAAAATTTGCCCAATTCAAGATGACCACTACTACTAACTGGAAGAAATTCGGTAAGCCCCTGGATAATACCCAGTACGATTGATCTAATCAGATCTTCCATTTGGTTGGATGTTTATTTTTTGAAAATTGCGTACACTTGTACACCCAAACCTGCTAAAATAACAAGCGGTGCCAGTACGGTTCTGCGAAAGCTGTAGATAATGCCATCGTCCCATACTTCTGGGCTCGGCATCTGACCACCACCCATCAAAAACATACCCACGGCAATCAGTGCAATACCAATGCCCATCCACATGAAATTATCTTTCTTAAACGTAAATTCTACCTCCTGGCGCTGTCTGGAAGCAACACTACGACTGCTCTTCGCTTTGACTTGCTGCTTTCCGGAAGTACCCTGCGTACTTACCGTCTTTTTACTTTGCGTGGAAACGACTACCTTTTTCTTCGGACCTTTATTTTTACTCATTGTTATACTAGATTGATGGTTGCGTTTTTACGAAAATAGGAGATTACACCTAATAAAGGTCATCTACCCGCATTCTTAAGTATTTATTAACCACATAATAAGTACTCAACCAATTGATAGAAATCCCTACCAGGGTCAGTATTAAAAATAGCGCCGCAAAGTTAGTATAATTTTGTATCCCATTTAATTCAGGCAGGTTTTGATTTGCCCAGATTATCAAAATAATCAAGGCTCCAATGGCTAAAAGACCACTAATTACGCCATTGAGCAAGCTGCGAAGCAAATAGGGACGACTAATAAACTCCCAGGAGGCTCCCACCAATTCCATATTCTTGATCAAAAAACGGTTGGCATACATCGCCAGTCGGATGGTGTTGTGTATCAAACTAAATGCTACAATCAGGAAAAATAAGCCGACGCCCAAGGCAAAATACGCCAGCCGCCCCACACTCGAAGAAATATCAGTTACCAAATTTTCCTGATAATACACATCGCTTACCATAGAATCTTGCCGAATTTGATTTCTCAATTGATCCAAGGTATCGATATGCAAATATTTAGCCTGCATTTGAAAGGTAAAACCATCCAAAAAAGGATTGGCAAGATTGAGCTTTTCAAGGTCTTCATTAAAGCTTTCCTGCTGTCGCATAAAATCAGCTGCAGCTTCCTTACTCACAAATGCTACACTACCCGTTTTGACGCCAGGAAGCCCATTGAGCAGGCTATCCAGAACAACAATATGTTCCTCGCTTGCGTTTTCTTTTAACTCAACGAGCACTTTCATTTGTTCCTTGAGTGAAGTAATCAGCGACTGGGCATACATCAGTACCAAACCAAAAAATCCGAGTAGGAAAAGGACCAGCGCTACACTAAAAATAGCATAGGCATAATTAGGCTTAATAGGGGTATATGTTCCTGCTCGTTCTGACATTTATGATGGTACTAATTTGTATGTGATCAAGCTATTTTTACGCTGCCAGAACGAAATCTGGCTCATAAGCGAACAGCAAATTTATAAAATATTTAAATTCACCCTAAAAATACCATTACGGATGCCAAATAAATTAAGTTTATTGCTGTTTTTCTGTTGCTCTGTAAGTATGAGCTTTGCACAGATTTATCTCACCAACGCCTCTTTTGAAGGGGAACCGGAAGATGCCAAAGTGCCGGTCGGTTGGTTTGCCTGCGAATTGGGCACCACTCCTGATATTTTGCCGGGCGAATGGGGCGTTTACAAAGAATCCTCGGAAGGCGAAACTTACGTTGGTCTGATTACCCGAGAAGATGGTACCTGGGAAAGCATTGGTCAACGTCTACTCAAACCACTCAAACCCAAAAATTGCTATACCATGAGCATGGATTTGGCTCATTCTGATACTTATTCGGCTTACAATCAACCCATTCGGCTAAGGGTATGGGGTGGCTTACGCAAATGCGGCCGCGATCAACTTTTATTCGAGTCCGATATCATCAAGCATACCGACTGGAAAAAGTACGAGTTCCAGTTCAATGCCAAAAATTTCATCAATTACATCATCGTGGAAGCTTATTACAAAAACGGGCCCTTCTCCCACAAAGGCAATGTCCTGGTCGACAATATTAGCCCCATCAAAGACTGTATTCGCGCATCCCTGGATTAACGCAGCATTATTATCAACAGGATAGTTTATTTCTGGGCGTGCCCCTGCCGCCTTTGGCGAGCACGGTCAGGCTATCCGTACAGCCCTCAGCGGGCTTTCCTACTATCCTTCACGCATTTCGGGCTCCTGCTTCGCAGTCGCTCGTTATGCTTA
>JALEHC010000390.1 GCA_022763215.1 Saprospiraceae bacterium | reverse complement strand
ACCAAAGCCTTTTGATTTCCCGAAAGGGAAAAAAGCGGATCAAAAACCGTACTGATTCCCGGTTCTATTTGCCGTAAGGCTGAAAGCAATTGACGATTATACAAATTTCCACCAGAACGAAAATCATCCGGATTGGGTATCACGAATGTCAGCTGCATACTAACTGCCCTTGTAAGAAGCCCATGCGACATGCGATTCGCCCAGCGTGACTTTGATTTGCCCATCAAACTGGTGCTGGACTTCCTTTTTCATTTCGTCGTGAATATGGCGAGCCAGAAATTCGGTTGTTGTAAGTTGATTTTTAAAAATTGGTAGTTCATCCAGATTTTGGTAATTAAGCGGAGTCAGCACTTTTTTCAAAGCTTCGTGCGCCAGAGCAATATCGATAACGATGTTCATATCGGTCAGCTTTTCGCTGATAAATGTGACATCTACAGTAAAGGTAGCCCCGTGCATATTGCGGGCTGGCCCAAAGTCAGGATGATCTAGAGAGTGAGCAATCATAATAGAATCGCGAACCGTAACACTATACATTTTATAAAGATTTTATCCATTGAATACATTCAAAAGCATCGACTATAGACCAGGAATGTGGGTGACGGAGTCCATTGCTGCGTTTTCCGGTTAAGTCGGATTGCACAAATTCGGCACCTTCATTGCCCAGTGCTCTAAGTCTTCGAATCAGTTCTGAACTGTTGAGAAAATTGGCCTCAAAGATACTGCGGCCTCTTTCATTAATGAGCCAGTTGACATCAATATCATGATATACTCGTACAGGAATTGCCTTCAACCACACCTCATTACTGCTTTTGGCACGAATATCAATTGGACTAAGTTCTGTATATCGCTCTGGTTGTGTTTTTGGAGTCCCCTCCTGCTGGCGCATTTGATTAGACACAAATTTGGCTTCATTCACCCCGGCCTCCGATAAATTACGCTCTATTTCCCGATCGAAATAATTCCACAGATCAATAATATCAACAGGTGAATCGACGGTAAAAACAGCCCCAAAAGTAACTGGGCAATCGTCAGGAGTTTCTTGGCATTGTTCGACATACCGAAGTGCAATGGTACCGCCGGCGGAGAAGCCACCGATGACCCAAGGAATATCTTTAGTTGCCGGAAAGTCCATTTTTACATTTTCCATCATTTTCTCAATAGGCGTGATAGTCGGCTTATTCGCAAAAATACTGGGCCCGCCGGCCATGGCGATTGTCAGAATATTGTTGTTGTAAGCGACATAAGGCAGCATTGATTCCGTGAAAATACTTTCCGGTAGTTGGGTATAGCCTGGCATCAGCAAAAGAACCTGCTCAATATTATTGCTCTTAGGCACAACTTGTAGATAATATCCAGTCATTGGGTTTCGGGGATCCAAAACCACTTTTTCGGTGGTTTGTGCAGTTAAAGAAAGCACCCCAAATAAGCTCAAGAAGAATAAATAGATTCGTTTCATAAGCCTGAAAATACCAATTTCATCTAGTCTGAGTACTTCTGGCTACGTTAAAATAAAGCTAAAACCTAGTTCTATCACTTTAAAGAAAAGCTTCATTCAAAAAAAAGTAAGATTCTTTTCAACTTCTCACGAACAGCATCTTACTACTGTTGTTAATAGTAAAACTTTTAAAACCAAATTATTGCTTATGAAAGATCAATGGAACGATCATCCAACTTCTACCGGCACCGTATCCAATCCGCAGCATGCCTTGAATCACGAACAAAAAACAAAAATAGCTGTGGCTTATGGAGATGGTATCGGTCCGGAGATCATGAAAGCGACCCTTCGCATTTTGGATGCTGCCGGTGCCGGCCTCGATTATGAGGAAGTAAAAATTGGTAAGGAAATGTACCTAAGTGGCCACACTTCTGGTATTGCACCAGATGCCTGGGATATTCTGAGAAGAAATGAGGTTTTTCTGAAAGGGCCTATCACGACTCCACAAGGTGGTGGTTATAAAAGTCTGAACGTAACGATTCGCAAAACATTAGGCCTTTTTGCCAATGTACGCCCTTGTCGTGCCTACACGCCTTATGTGAGTAGTCATTTTCCGGATATGGACCTCGTTATTGTTCGCGAAAATGAGGAAGACCTCTACGCAGGTATTGAGCACCAACAAACTACTGAAGTCGTACAATGCCTGAAACTGGTATCCAGACCAGGTTGCGAACGGATCATTCGTTATGCTTTTGAATATGCTCGTGCCAACAATCGCAAGAAAGTCACTTGCATGAGTAAGGATAACATCATGAAACATACAGATGGTCTTTTCCATCAAGTTTTTGATGAAGTCAAAAAAGAATATCCAGATATAGAAAGTGATCACCACATTATTGATATAGGTTCGGCTCTATTGGCTGATCGCCCGGAACAGTTTGATGTGGTTGTCACACTCAATTTGTACGGTGACATCGTTTCGGATATTACGGCCCAGATAGCTGGTTCTGTTGGTTTGGGTGGCTCTGCCAATATTGGTTCTTCCATCTCCATGTTTGAAGCGATTCATGGTTCAGCACCGGATATTGCCGGAAAGAATATAGCAAATCCATCTGGTCTCATTCACGGAGCTTGTCAAATGCTTAGCCACCTCGGCAAAAATCAGGTTGCGGCTCGTATTCAGAATGCGTTGTTGCGCACACTCGAAGACGGTATTCATACCGCAGACTTGGCAAGTGAAGGCTTTACTCGTCAGCGGGTAGGCACACAAGAGTTTGCAGATGCGGTTATCGAGCGACTGGGGCAACAACCACAGCACTTGAAAGCAATCCAGCATACGGGTGATCAAAAACCAATTGAAGTAAAAATACCGGAATTCAAACCTGCTCAAAAAGAATTGCAAGGTGTGGATGTATTTATCGATTGGTACAAGGATGATCGCAATCCGAATACACTCGGTAAACAATTAGAAGAATTGGCAGGCCCAGGCCTGAAACTCAAAATGATCACTAACCGAGGAGTAAAGGTTTATCCAAATGGATTCCCGGAAACATTCTGTACGGATCACTGGCGTTGTCGCTTTATTGCTGCAAATGACCAGCAAGCGGTAACATATGAGCATATCACTGGCTTGTTAAATCGACTTCATCAATCTGGTCTCGATTTTATAAAAATTGAGAATTTATATACCATCGACGGCCAGCGAGCATATTCGCTTGGTCAGGGAGAATAGATTTAAGTCTCATATACAGAGGGGGTTTCTTCGGAAGCTCCCTTATTTTTTATATCGGATACAGTAGCCTAGTCCAACGGGCAATTGGTTTCGAATCTGTTCAAAGAAGGCTGGACTTTCGTCAAATGCAATTTCGTGAGTCAGCACTTCGCTGAAAACAGGGTTTTGTAATAGTTCAAAGACCAATTGTTTTCTGCGTTTATAATTCCAGCGAGCTTGTTTTGAAGTTGGAATTATCCCCACTTGTGAGCTGATTATTCGCTTTCGCAAATAGTGAAAACTGTCCCCAAGGCTGAGTTCAGTGGTACGGGTGCCATACCAACTGAGTTCTATAGCGCTTCCTTCCATGCCAAGCTGATCAATGGCCAATTGGAGTCCTTCAGATCGCCCACTCGTATTAATCGACAGATCAAACACTTCTTGACGATCACCTTCCCATACCTCAAACCCTAGTGCTTTAGCTTTCGCCAAACGGGCTTCATTTCTTTCAGCAATGACCACTTTTACACCAGGAAATTGGGCTGCCAGCAGCCCACATAAGGCACCAATATTTCCGAAGCCAACGATGAATATCCGGTCGCCAGCAGAAAGCTTGCCATCCCAGATGGCATTAACAGCTGTTTCCATATTACTGGCCAAGCAGGCCATCTTGGGATCAAGTGAGGCTGGAAGCAATGTAAGCGCCTCTGGCGCAACCAGACAAATATCTTGATGCGGATGCATCAGATGTACTTGCTTTTCATGCCATTTGTGGTCGGGCTGATTGATCTGGCCAACTAATGAATAACCATATTGTATCGGCAGTTGAAAGCTACCTTCCATATACGGAACCTGCATTTTAGCGAAAGCGGAAACCGGAACCTGCCCGCTAGCCACCAAGCGCTCGGTGCCAAGACTAATGAACGAGAAGAGTGCATCCACACGAATAAGATCAGGCGAAGCAGAAAGTTGTTTTTCGCGCAAAGCGGAAGAATGAGCATGAAGATGCCAAAGTTGTTTACACTTCATCTGTCGCTAATTCACCTACAAACATAATGGCATCCCCAGTTGGTTGAAACTGTGTTTTTTCAAATCGAATAGCCTGATCAACCAGATCAATACCCGGAATTTGTAGGCAAGGCGTACCGCCACCGAGTAATAAAGGAGCCAAGTGTAACTGTAGTATATTGATCGCTTTTCTTTTTATAAAATAAGAAGTGGTCGTTGAACCACCTTCAATATAGACGGAGCAAATGCCTTGCTGGTAAAGGTTTTGTAAGATATGATGGGGATCAATAAACTCCTTTTCCGGTTCTAATTGCACATAATCAATTTGACCATTGAGGGTGGAAGTATGACGACCGATCACCATGATTCGGTCTTTTGAGCTTTCATAAAGGGAACCATAGCAAGCCGCAGAAGTCCCCAGTACAATTCGCTTGGGATTAGGGCCATTTACCAGTCGGACAGTGAGTTTGGGCTGGTCTTTTTTAAGCGTACCACTACCGATCAGAATCGCATCACTCAGAGCACGCATTCGATGTGCATGAATCAGATTTTCAGTATTACCAATCCATTTAGAGTCGCCATTTGCTGTAGCGATGCGGCCATCAAGCGATTGCGCAAAATGAGCGATAGATACAGCCTTTTGTTGTGCTTTCGCAAAATGGCAACTCAGACAATAAGGAAGATATTGCTTGAGAAATGTGCAAGTAGTCTCTGAAAGTGTGCCACGGTCAATCACTGACGCTTTGGAAGGACTCTCCACCAAAAAATGCGCGTGTATTGAGTCTGAAGGAATAGTTTTAGATTGCAGATGTACCCAAAACCCTGGTTCGTTGGGAATGGCGTGTGGATTCACCAAAGTTGTTCCTTCCAATGAAATAAAAATATGCTGAATAGGTTCCTTGCTATTTTTGGCAATATGTCGCAGCTTTAAAATGAGTTGCCAGAATGTTTCCTCCATGCGAGCCCGATTTGTTTGATTAAAAAGTGACAATGGTGCTATCGATAAGACGCAGCACTAAAACGATTTATCGGCTACCTACGAGTAGCTGAAAGTTGTCTAAACAGACAACAAGACAAAAATTAGAATTGGAAACTTAGGTGGAACCAGGGAAACAAATTACAGGCTTAAAGATAGGACTTTATTTTTTAGAGAATGTTCAAAAAATGCCCCATTTCATCCTTTTTCGTTTTCAGGTAGTCGTAATTTTCGTCTACCGGACTAATTTCGATGGGTACTCTTTCAAGGACATCCACTTCTGAGAAGTCGAAGGCTTCGACTTTTTCCGGGTTATTGGTCATTAGGCGAATTTCTTCGACACCCAATAATTTGAGCATTCGAATAGCGATATCGTATTGACGAGCATCTGCTTCCAGTCCGAGGTGAAGATTGGCATCGATTGTATTATAGCCTTCATCTTGTAGTTGGTAAGCTTTAAGTTTATTGATAATACCAATACCGCGGCCTTCCTGACGTAAGTAAAGAACCATACCATGTTGCTCGGCAGCTAATTCCATAGCGCGAGTAAGTTGTTCACCACAATCACAGCGTTTGGAGCTAAATAAGTCACCTGTAATACACTCAGAATGCACCCGAACCAGTGCTGGGGCTCCGGTTTCATAATCTTCATGCACCATAGCCAGGTGGGGCATCCATTCGTTTGGATTTTCCGCGAAAGCGATCATTTTGAAATTGCCCCAAGGAGTTGGGATGATAGCTTCTGCCTGTATTTCTAACTGATTAATAGTAGCTGACAATTTATTTTGGACCATCAGGATAATCGAATCTATGTATAGTAAAACAATAGTTAATGGACTCTTTGAGCAGGCAATTTAACAATAATTGATCATATAAAGTTTAAATACTCTGTTATGGGATGTAATCGGTAAGACGCAAAAAAAATCTGAATTCAGAAAAATAATTCCCGTAAAACGCAAAAACTGATCTAACAATCAGAAAACCAATAAGATGTAAAAACCGGAAAGCAAATAAAATTGGGCTGAAAAAGCAGTATCCAGACAAATTATTTGCCGTTTCAGTTGGTAAAGCAGTTTTTTCACCAGATATTAGCCCCGAGTTTATTCATCAAACCTGCTATTATTTAGATTTTTAGAACAATGCTGAATCAAAAAAACAATAAACACAGCTAAGAAAAATACATTTTCATATCCCAAAAACTTCAAAGTATTCAGCAAAAAAGTTAAGAAAAACTTAACAATTCTAACAAAACGATGTTTCATCGTTTGTTAATCTCTACAAAACGAAATTCCACAGAACAACGTCATCAAACGATCAACTGCTGTTAAAATTCGATTACTAGGAAGCGAACTTGAACTAACAAACGTTAGTTAGTCAAATACGGAATTTTATCTTCATATTTTTCATAAAACGCTATTAATATGAAAAGACTCTCACTAGTTATCCTGCTATTGCTGGCGGGACTATCCTGGAGTGTTGCCCAGCGCACCATAACAGGAACAGTAACAGACGAGGCCGGTGAACCACTTATTGGAGCATCTGTACTCGTACAGGGTACCACATCAGGTACCGTAACCGACCTGGACGGTAAATACTCTATCAATGTAAATGAAGAGGATGCCGTTCTACTTTTCTCATACACTGGTTTTTCTTCCCAAGAAGTTACAGTTGGTGTTTCCGATGTAATTGATGTGGAACTCGTGTTTGACGTACTCAAAATCGACGAAGTAGTAGTAACGGCTTCTGGTATTGAGCGTCAAAAGCGTGACCTGGGTTATTCGGTGACAACCATTGGTGGTGATGAGCTAACCGTAGCTCGTGAAACCAACATCGTTAACTCTCTTCAGGGTAAAACTTCCGGTGTTCAGATTACCAACCAAAGTGGTAACTTGGGTGGTTCTTCCAAAATCCTTATTCGTGGTATTAACTCGCTTTCCGGCAACAACAACCCTCTTTGGGTAGTTGATGGGGTGCCTATCTTCGATAGTAACATCTCTACTGGTGATCGTATTTCAGGTGGATTTGACGTAGGTAACCGTGCACAGGATATTAATCCTGATGACATTGAATCTATTAACATCCTGAAAGGTGCTGCAGCCGCTGCACTTTATGGTTCTCGTGCTGCAAATGGTGCGATTATTGTAACGACCAAGCGTGGTAAAAAAGGAAACAGAGCGAATATCACATTCAACTCTTCCGTTCGTTTTGACACGCCACTTCGTTTGCCTGACTTCCAAAATGAGTATGCTCAGGGTAACAATGGTAAATTGAACTTGCAAGCGCTAAACGGATGGGGACCTCGTATCGATGGTCGTACTTACACAGACTTTACAGGTGAAGAAGCTACCTTGGAAGCATTTCCAGACAACGTAAATGACTTTTACGAAACGGGTACAACTTACATCACAAACCTTGCAGTTGGTGGTGGTAACGAAAAGAGTAACTACCGTTTTAGTATGACTGCTTTGAACCGTACTGGTATTTTCCCAGGTTCTGAGTTGGATCGTTACACTTTGTCATTCAACGCGGGTACTAAGTTTGATCAGAAGATCAACTCTAGCTTTGGTATTAACCTAGTGCGCACAACCAGTGCTGGTAACGTAGCACAAGGTGGAAATGACCCTAACGTACTTTCAAGTACCGTAAACAGCTTCCCACGTAACCTTGACATCAGCAAGCTTACACCTTGGATTGACGAGTCAACAGGTGTTGGACAGCAGTTGAACCCATTGACGGACATGACAAACAACCCTTACTGGATTGCAAATGAAAACCGCTTCGATACAGAAGTAGACCGTATGTACGGTAACTTTACTTTGCAGTATGAGCCAGTGATCTGGTTTGATATTACTTCTCGTTTGGGTATGGATTTCGTTGTGGATGATCGTTTCCGCTCTAACCGTGTAGGTACACTTGGGCGTGCACAAGGTGACTTCACAACCGACCAGATTCAGCAGCGTCAGTTGGACTACAACTTGCTTGCTACCGTTAAGCGTCCGATCAATGATGATTTCTTCATCAAAGCAATTGTTGGTTTTAACTACAACAATCGTGTATTGGAGCGCTTTACTAACTTTGCACAGCAGTTGACTGTAGAAGAGTTATTTAGTGTAGGTAATGTAAGTGTAAACAGCCCGATTAACGATTTCACAGAAAGACGTTTGTTTGGTGTATACGGTGATATTACCCTTTCTTACAAAGACTATTTGTCATTGAATGTAACGGGTCGTAACGACTGGACTTCTACTCTGCCAATCGATAACAACTCTTACTTCTACCCATCTGTAAACTTGAGCTTTGTATTCACAGATGCATTCAATATCAGCAACAACATCTTGTCTTACGGTAAAATCCGTGCAAGTTATGCTCAGGTAGGTGGTGATACAAACCCTTACCAGCTTAACTTCCTTTACACGCCACAGGCAGATGCATTTGGTCAGTTTGGTACAGGTACTCAGTTCCCATTCAACGGAACCTTGGCATTTGGAGGCCCTGCTACGATTCCTCCAGGAGACGACCTTCTTCCAGAATCAGTTAACAGTGTAGAATTTGGTTTGGAACTTCAGTTCTTCAAAGGACGTCTTGGCTTAGATGCGACCTACTACGATGTACAAACGACTGATCAGATCCTTGCGATCGCAATCCCTGAATCTACTGGTTTCAATTTTAGAAGACAAAATGTTGGTGCCACTTCAAATACTGGTATCGAGCTTGAATTGAATGCTAATATTATCCGTACGAAAGATTTCAACTGGAACTCATTGATTACATTTACATCTAATAGATTCGTAGTTGATGAACTTGCTCCTGGTGTAGACCGTTTGATTGTAAACAGCGGTTTCAACAGCTTGCAGGTTATTGCATCTCCAGGTGAGCAGTACGGTCTGTTTGGTAATACTTTCCTAAAGGCATCTTCTGACTCAACAGCAGTTGTTGTAAACCCTAATACAGGTTTGCGTCAGACAGGTCCTAACGAGCGCTTGGGTAATGTTTTCCCTGATTTCGTCGCTGGTTGGAGTAACAATCTTAGCTACAAAGGTTTGAGTCTTCGTTTCACATTTGACTGGAGACAAGGTGGTTTGCTTTACTCAGAAACCGTACAAAGCCTTCGTGCTAGTGGTCTAGCTGCTGAAACGGCAGTAAATCGTGAAGCAGCATTTGTAGATACAGAAGCATTTATTGAAAATCCAGATGGTACACTTACTCCGAATAACATTCCTGTACGTGCAGAAGACTTCTGGAATGCTTATTCAGCAGGTAATATTGGTGAAGGAAATGTATTTGATGCAAGCTTTATCAAATTGAGAGAGGTTAGTATCTCTTACCAATTGCCTACAACTTGGTTGGAAAATTCTCCAGTCAGTGGTTTGTCAATTGGTTTTGAGGCAAGAAACCTGGCTATTATTTATAGTGCAATTCCACACATTGACCCTGAAACGAACTTGTTCGGTGCAGCAAATGATGGTGCTGGTATTGAGTTTAATAGCCCACCTACTGCTAGATCCCTAGGTGCTAACCTGAGAGTAACATTCTAATCACTATCTGAAAAATTCATTGTGTAATGAAAAAAATATTAGCAATCCTATTTTTAGGAGTATTCGTATTCCTGTCGACCGGATGTGATGACCAGTTGGATATCAATGATGACCCACTGGCGGCAACGCAGGTTGACCCCAACCTCCTATTCCCAGAGGTTTTTGTAAACTTTTCCAATAACCGTACCATTGAGGTTTCTGGCCGTATTGGTAATATCGTTCAGTACTATGAGCCTTCTCTAGGCGTGTTTGGTACCATGGCACTTGGTGACCTTGGTAACACCTTCTTGGTGGGTAATGTATGGGCGAATTACTATTCTACTGGCTTGAAAAACTTGGTATTGGCGGAAAATACAGCAGCAGAGCAAGACCCTGCTAACGTAAATGTAATCGCACAGTCTAAGATTTTGCAAGCTTTCATCTACTACAACATTACTTGTTTGTGGGAAGATGCGCCTTTCTCACAGGCTATAGATTTGGAATTTCCAGAACCTGTTTTCGATTCTCAGGAAGATATTCTTCGTGGTATCGTAGCTATGGTTGATGAAGCATCTGCTTTACTTGATAAGAACCCTGATGCATTCCGTGTAGATACAGGTGATATGCTTTTCGGCGGTGACCTAGATAAGTGGGAAATGTTTGGTAATGCTATCAAACTAAAAGCATTGATGTTGCTAGCCAACAAAGATGCAAGCGTAGCAGGACAGATCGCTTCTACCTTGCAAAGCCCAATCATCCGCACATTAGCTGATGAAGCTGAATTTAAGTATTTCGATGCACCTGGTAACTTCAACCCACTTTGGAATACATTAAACCTGTTCTCTAACGGAATTAACCCAGGATATTGGGGCGGTTCTACTACCTTCCTAGACATTATGCAGGGAACTAATGATCCTCGTTTATCAACTTATTATGATGAAGCCCGCAATTTGGCACCAACAGATACGTTGATCGGAACAGGTGAATTTGGTCCTGGCGGTGTTCCGGGTTCATTCAATGCTGCTCCAGGTAATTCTGTCGTAAGTTTGAATATTTTGCGCCCTGATTTCCCAGATCGTTATTTGACAGCTGCTGAAGTTGTTTTGATGGAAGCAGAAGCTATCGTTTCTGGTTATGTATCAGGTGATTTGGCGGCAGCCGATGCTGCATACAGAGAAGGTATCATGCTTTCTATGAATTACTATGATGGTAAGCCAGGTGAAATCGCTCAGGAAGACAAAGATGCTTATCTTGCTTCTTTGCCAGCCTTGGGTACGCTTAGTACAGAAGATGCGCTGGAAGCTATTCACCTTCAGCTTTATGTTCACAACTTCTTCCGTGGTGTTGAAGGATGGACGCAGTGGAGACGTACAAAAGTTCCAGATTTAGTAGTTCCTCTTGGTTCTCAGGTATCTGACATTTTGCGTCGTTTCTTCTATCCACCAGATGAAAAAGGTGCTAATCCAAACACACCGGCTGATTTGCCATTGGATGCACCAATGTGGTTCGAGAACTAAACTGTCATTAATCAAAAAAGAAACATTCAATGAAAATAATTAATAAATTATTCATCTTTTTACTGGCAGTAGCAGCTTTCGCATCTTGTGAGTATGATTCTTACTCAGAGGAAGCAGCATTGTCAGGAATCGAAACTCAGGATCCATTCGTACGCTTCGATAATAGCCTTACTGACGGGGTAAGTGTAGAGGAAGACTCGACGGAGGTGGTGGAAGCTTCTATCCGTGTTGAGTTTACGTTCCCTATCGAAACAGATGTAACAATCGATTACAGCTTGAAAGGAACGGCTACTTATGGTGAAGATTATGAAATTGATGGTGCAACTGCTCAAGGTGGTTCTATTACAATTACTCATGATCCAGCCGCTTTAGCTATATCTTCTGCTCAATTGGTTATTTCTGTATTTCCCGATTTGGTCGCAGAAGGTGGTGAAACCATCGAAATCGAATTAACTGGAGCTACTGCAGCCGATAATACGACCTTGGTCGTTGGTCAGGGCCCGCTACACAAAGCGGTTACTGTTAATATTGCAGATCCAGAGTAAATAAGGATATGTGCAGGTTGATCCTTCGGGATCAGCCTTGCTTTGGGTTCGGACTTTCGTCCAAATACCTGTATAACCTTTTCGTTCGCCTAAGGCGGATGAAAAGGTTTTTTCTTTTCTATCCCTCCTCTTGCTTTCCGCAAATCTTTTAATTTAGTGGCCAATTATTTTTAGTAGCTAAACAATTGACCACATCATGTCTAAACGAAATAAGAAAAAACAAGCTAAAAAACCGCAGCCCATAAAGCAGAATAAAAAGCAGCGCTCAATGCTCATTATCTTGCTGGTTCTATTAGTTCCAGCAGCTATCGGCTTGATATTTGTGAGTATCCCTACCTTTTCAAAACAAAAGAAAATGACAGAGCCTAGATTTAATCACGAGGGCTATCTCAGCTTTTACAAAGCACAGCAACAAGACCCTGTCCTGGAAATTGATCTGGAATTTGCGGACAATCAGTATGAACTCGAAAAAGGAATGATGTGGCGCAGAAGTATGGAAGAAAACCAAGGCATGCTATTCATTATGCCTACAACTGAAATTCAGTCGTTCTGGATGCTCAATACTTACATTTCTCTTGACTTACTGTTTATTGATGAAGATCTCAATATTGTTACCATCCGAAGAAATACAACCCCGGAATCCCTAGATCAGATTTCTTCTGACCAACCTGCACGTTATGTACTTGAAGTGCTGGGCGGATTTGCCGAAAGGCATAATATAGCGGTAGGAGATCGGGTTAGTTTTCATCGGCTATAAAAAAAAGGGTACTTTCCCCTTTTCGGAAAATACCCTTTTCAAGTTTTATCAATTTATGGATTACTAGAATCCTGATTTTTTCTTTTTTGATGTGTTTGCAGGTGGATCCATTTCCACATCTGTAGGTGAAGCTGTTCTAAACTCCACTCTTCTGTTCATATAACTGCTCGAAGTTGGCACTAATGCTTCTTCATCACCTTTATATTGCAAAACCAGACGACCGCGGCCAATACCGTGATTCGTCACAAAGTGATCAACTACTGCTTTTGCTCTGCGATAAGAAATTGCATCATTGTAAGCTTCTGGACCAGTCTTATCTGCATAACCAACAACCACCAGACGCATCTGAGGATTCCCCTTTAGTACACGAGCAATACTTGCCAAAGTACCATAATCAGAATACTTAATGCGTTCGCTGTCGCTACCAAAGTGAATCATTGGCAAAAACATCTCAGAAACAGGCCCTGCAAATCCTTGGCCATTACCGCCACCAAAATTAGGGTCGTTTTCCAAAGTCTCGCGGAAGTCTTGCAGTGCTTCATCGATAAGTTCCTTGACGCGGTCTTCGCTTACACCTCCCCCATTAATCGGATTCACAACGACGCCGCTTGCGTCAACTTGCTCACCAGCTCTTGGTGGATAATAAGGCTCTTTATCTTTGTAATCTGGCACACCGTCACGGTCGCTATCTAGAGTACGACCTTTAGTATCAACCGGTACATCTGGCGGCGTATCTGCTTCCTGATCAATCGCATCGATAACACCATCACCATCGGTATCTGTAATAGCAGACTCTGTTTTTTGCTTCACATCGTCGAGCTCTTTGTATACAGACTCAAGTGGATTCACCCAGTAAAGTGGCTCTGTTTTATTAGAAGTACTACCAATATTGAAGTTCAATCGAATACTAGTGTATTGTTGCATATCGTCCACCACTGTTTGGCCACTTGCAATACCATCAAGGTGGTCACCTCTTACACCAAGGTTATAACCAAGTGTGTGCTCAATACCAATATTCATGCGCTTATTAATACGAAAAGCGATACCGGCACCACCTGAGATGTGCGGATTGATTTCGCGTTCTCGCGTTTTGGCATCGCGTTGGTCAGCAGATTCGAAGTATTCAGCTTCGAAATAGCTACCACCTACGCCAATTAATGCATAATAATTGACTTTACGAACGGAATTATTGAAGCGTGCAATGTTTAGGGAAAAGATTCCATAACCGGTAGTAGAAAGCCAATTGTTGGTAAAACTTCTTCCGGATGGCCCCATACCTGTTGCTTGGCCAATCACACCATCTAAGCGAAGTGAAATTAAATGATCAATTGATTTTCTCACATGAAAACCAGCAGCCCATCCAGGTTCGTAATTTACGTCACCTGAAATAAAAAAATGACCTGCATGACCACCAACTTCCCACATATCGTTGGGAATAAGTGGTGCATCTCCTTCCTGTGCACTCAAATGGACAGACATACCCAGCACTATTGCCAGCATCAAAGTAATGTGTCTTTTCATTGTCATAGGGATTTTACTTAAAATTGTTTTGGGATAAATTATTATAGTCATCATACAGTTATATCACCTATCAATCAAGTATCAAACTGGATGATCATTATACGTTGAATGTCCTTAATTAGATACGGAATTAATGAAAGTAAGCGGTATGCAGCTTGGTACCTCTGGTAAAGATGTGCAGTGTTCAATGCGCCCTTCAATTTAAGCTCAATCGGTCTTCTTAACCCTAATAAAGTTTTCTCAATCTACGCAAATTTATCGTTTATTTTTTCTTCTTTCAAGGAATTTAGCAAGAATTCAAAAAAAATAGGCTGTAAACTACTGTTACAGCCCATTTTTCTATCAAATTACTTGATTTTCATGCCTTAAACAGCCACTTCTGTAGTTAGCAACTTGTTCAATGCAATCTCTAATGCATTTGTTGCTATCATCGTGCTTTGTCCAGGTTTAAAATCATACACTTCCTGAAGTGCATCTTTTATAGTATTCGATACATCACTAAAAATGGCTTCATCGGTCATTTCTACATCAGGCTGCATAAAGTAAGCAAATACTCTCGCCATGCCACAGTTAGAAATAAAGTCTGGAATCAATCCAGTCCGAGCATCTACATAAGTAGCTGTAGGACCAAAGAAAACATCATCATCCACAAAGGGCACATTCGCACCACAAGCAATCGCTTCAATTCCGCCTTCTAAAAGTTCATCAACTTGGTTTCTGGTGATCAATTTGGAAGCTGCACCAGGTACGAATATGTCTGCACCCAGTTTCCAAATGCGATCATTCATTTCATCAAATGGTATCAACACAGGAGCAAACAATTTATTCCCTTCTTTCTGATTGAATAATTGCTTAATTTCTTCTAGTGAAAACCCATTTTCTTTGATAACTCCTCCTTCTCGGTCAATAATCCCCACAACAGAAACCCCCATTACGGCCAAATAACAGGCAGCAGCAGATGCTACATTTCCCCATCCTTGAATAATGGCACGCTTACCTTGGATATCCTTTTTCAGAAAAATATCATAATAATGACGTACTGATTCGGCTACGCCATAACCCGTAATCAAATCTGCAACTGCATATTTGTTTTGCCCTTCAGGCACAAAGGTTCCATCTTCCACAATCTTGGCACAACCATGGCGCAATTGTCCGATAATGTTAATGGTATCTCCTTTGCTGTAATTCAGGTGTCCATTTACAATACCTTCCTGAGGATGCCAAAGTCCCAAGTCTTCAGTAATTGGAATCACATCCTTCAATTCATCTACATTCAAGTCACCGCCAGTTCCGTAGTAATTTTTCAAGAGTGGAAATACCGCTTGATACCAACGCTTGAGCACATCCCCTCTTCGCGGATCGCTCGGGTCAAAATCAATACCGGATTTGGCACCTCCAATGTCAGGGCCAGCTACCGAAAACTTAATTTCCATCACCTTAGAAAGGGACACCACCTCTTCTTTTGTAAGGCCTTTGCGCATGCGTGTTCCTCCACCTGCTGCGCCATTACGTAAAGAGTTGATCACAACCCAGCCACGAGCATCTGTCTCGGCATCTCTCCACTCAAAAACGATCTCTGGCTGCTTGTCTTTATAGGCTTTTAATAATTCTTCCATAATGGTTTTATTTGGTAAAACAACAATTCGTATAGCAATTTATTGCAAAAATAGCTTTCTACAATGACATATAGATACACAAACGCCTTTTTTGAGAAAAAACTTAATCTGCTTTTCACCTTCTCTCTTTTCGGCTTTTCAGCCAAATACCAGGCCCTTTGTTCGCTTTCGCTAAAAAATCACCTGCAATAACGACAGCTTTCTTACTTTTGCAATCTAACGAAACAAGAAGAGTAAATGCTTGAAAACTGGTTAAGTCCTGTCCGAAAAAAAGAAATACTGGAAGCTGCTACAGAAGATTTTCAACTAGGCCGACATATCGATCATTATCGAAAGTCTTCTCCTACCCTTAAAGATCATCAGCTCGCTCTACTCGGTATTGGTCAACTGAATGCAGATGCTGTCAGAAAGCAACTTTACCAGCTCGACTTTCCATTTTCTGTCAAAATAAATGATCTCGGCAACGCCCGTAAACAGGAAGTCGAATTCCTGATTCCATTAGTTCGTGAACTGCTCGACAGCAATATTTTACCAATTTTGATTGGCGACACTGCCCGGCTTGCACTTGCTCAGTATAAAGCCTTTCTCGAAATTAAGCGGGCTATAAGTTTGACGATAGTCGACGAACGTCTTCCATTTTATCCAGACAGCAATGATGAACGCTTCTACCTCAACAGCATTATCAATAACGATCGAGCACAGTTATTCCATCTTGGCATGATTGGCCTGCAAGCGCATTTTGGGCCACAAGCCAGCTATCATCTTAGTCAAGAAAAGAATTTTGATCTGGCCCGACTAGGTCGAGCCAAAGCTGCACTGCCTGAAGTCGAACCGATTATTCGCGATGCCGACCTGCTTAGTTTCAACTTGGCTGCAATCAGGCATACGGATGCACCAGGGCAATTACACCAGAGTCCGGGCGGATTTACGCATGAAGAAGCTTGTCAGATTGCCCGCTATGCTGGCATGAGCGACAAACTGCGCTCTTTCGGTATTTTTGGATTTTCGCAACAGCGAGATCAAGCAGATCAAACCGCTCAATTGGTTGCCCAAATGATTTGGTATTTTATCGATGGCTTCAATAATCGGAAAATGGATTATCCAGCTTCCAATGAAGGCCTGATCGAATATATCGTTGATATCAAAAAACTTAATTATCAACTTACTTTCTGGAAAAGTAAAAAAAGTGGTAGATGGTGGATGCAAATTCCTGTCAAAACCAAAAAGGATTTCCAGCGGCATCGCCTAATCCCTTGTTCTTATAATGACTACAAACTCGCCGGGCAAGAAGAACTCCCAGACCGCTTGTTTAATGCATTGAAAAGGTTTATTTAGTATCTAACAACCTTTCCAATCCGATTCCTCTTGAAGCTTTGAGCAAAATATGGTAGTCAATCCACTGACGAGCATCGAACCAATCCTTGAGGGTTTCAACATCTGGGAAATGAGTTATACCTAACTGGTCGGAAATGATCTCAAATTCTGGCCCAACCGTTACCAGCTCCTCCAATTGCTTTGATTTAGCAAGCTGGGCAATGAGCATGTGCTCGGTCATACTCGACTTTCCAAGTTCTCGCATATCACCCAGTATAGCCATTTTGGGCGACGGCATATTTTCACAAAAGTGGATTAAGGCTGCCCGCATACTGGTAGGATTGGCATTATAGGCGTCCATAAAAATGGTGCTTCTTTTATATTTTAAGATTTCAGAGCGGCTATTACTTGGAATATAACTTTCAATTGCAGATTTAATCTTGGCGGCGGGCACTTTAAAATACTTACCTACGGCTACGGCAGTTGCAATATTCCCAAAATTATAAGCCCCCGTAAGTTTGCTCTCCGCTTCTAACAAATGCCCTTCCTCATCCAAAAAACCAACTTTCAAAAAAGGTTTTTCTGCCATTCGCTTCAGCTCGTAAGCTGGTTCTTTAGGGCTTGGCTGCTCACTTTCTTTGTATAATAACTTTCGGCTAACTGGCTCCGCCAAATCCAGCAAAAATTTCTCATTCAGATTTATAAAAGCTACGCCATTGGCTTTCGCCAAATACCGATATAGCTCAGATTTACCTTTTTTCACCCCTTCTATTCCGCCAAATCCTTCCAGATGCGCTTTGCCAATATTTGTAATCAAGCCATGAGTTGGTTCTGCTATTTCGCTTAAAGCGGCAATTTCGCCCTGGTGATTAGCGCCCATCTCTATAATCGCAATATCTGTATTATCGGGAAGCGCTAATAAAGTCAATGGGACACCAATGTGATTATTGAGGTTGCCCTTCGTAAAATGCGTAGCATAATGCGTAGCCAATACGCTACTTACCAGTTCTTTAGTGGTTGTTTTTCCGTTACTACCCGTAATTCCCAGAACAGGAAATTCAAATTGACGACGATGATGGCGTGCCAAATCCTGTAGCGTTTTCAATGCATCTGGTACAAATATGCAGCCATCTTTATCTTCCAGGACAGGGTCGTCGACTACTGCATAGGTAGCCCCTGACTGTAAAGCCTGTAAAGCGTATTTATTACCATCAAAGCGATCACCACGGAGCGCAAAAAAAATACAGGGGCCATCGATCTGACGAGTATCCGTACTCACCTGGCCTACTTGTTTAAAGTATTCATAAAGCTGGGTAATTTCCATAGTTGATGCGTCAATTGAGTAATAAGTGCGCGAGCTCATAAATCCATCTCGGTAGAGCAAAAATAAAAAGTCTCCGCCTTAGGCAAGCTAAAGCGGAGACTTTTATTTCTAAAAGATCAGTTCGATCCTAGTATCTTCTTTTTCTCTTCTTTCTCTTTGTTTTGAAAGAATTACCTGCTTTGGTTCCATTACCGGCAGGAGCACCTGTACGTGTCATTGCACAACGGAAACCAATGTAGCGGTCAGATTTGTGTTCTTCTTTGAAACGACGTGTACCCGGAGACATCCAGTATGCACGGTCAGCCCAAGAACCACCTTTAACTACACGTGACTTGTTGCTAATCAGGGTGTGATTACCATAGTCATACAAAGAGCGAGACTCTTGGTCACCATCAAGGTAGTCATAAACCAAACCACGCTTGTAGTTTTCACGGTCTGCAGCCTCATCATCTTCTACATAACGGTAGCGGATACGACCAAGACTATCTTTTTCAATTGGCTTACCATCTTCATCTAGAATCTTTGTGCGGAATTTGTTACCACGATATGGGTTCAAGTCATGGTTTTCAACATCCTGCAAAGTCATAGAAGTTAATGGACGGTAAAGGTCGAGTGTCCATTCACTCACATTACCTGCCATATTGTAGAGACCAAAATCGTTTGGTAGATAAGTACCTACTTCTGATGGGATGTGGGCATTATCATTTAGCTTACCAGCCATACCCATGTAATCACCTTTACCACGCTTAAAGTTAGCAAGGATAGTACCTTGATCTTTATCGCGGCGCTGGTAACGTACGGTTTTACCATTCCAAGGGTAAATACGTCTGTCTGTGATAAGCTCGTCTTTCTCAGAAGCCTGGTTGCCTTGTAGTGCTAGTGCAGCATATTCCCACTCTGCCTCTGTAGGCAAGCGGTATTCTGGCAACAAGATACCATCTTCCAAGCGTACCGGACGATCTTCCGTACCTGGAACATAGCTCTTCATGTTTTTGCGAACGGTACCTTCGTACTGTCCAGCAAGATAAGACTCCGTATTGAAATTATTTTCGTCTTTCTGTTCAGGTGTATTCTCTAGAATACCCTTTTCGATCAACAACATCTCGTTTACACGATCTGTACGCCACTTACAGTATTCATTTGCCTGTAGCCAGCTAACACCAACTACTGGGTAAAAATCATAAGATGGGTGACGGAAATAAGTTTCAACGAAAGGCTCATTGAAAGCCAATTCTTCTCTCCATACCAGTGTATCTGGTAATGCGTTCAAATAAACTTCCGGGTAGCTTTCGCCAAATACGCGCTTAGTCCAAAAAAGATATTCGCGATAGTCGATATTAGCTACCTCTGTTTCATCCATATAGAATGAAGAAACAGTTACTCGTCTTGGAACATTGTTGAAGTCAAACGTTACGTCTTGTTCAACTTGTCCCATAGTGAAGGTACCACCTTCAATCAATACAAGATTAGGACCAGCGACCTGGCCTTCATAATCTACTTTTTCAAAGCCACCCCAGTCCTGATCGTTATATTTCCAACCCGTCGTAGAAGAACGTTCTTTACTTCCGCAAGATGTCATCATAAGGATCGCGCCAAGGAAAACGGCACTTAACTTCAGCAAATTTTTCATTACCTATTCAAATTTGTTTTTGAGAAAAGACCAACAAATATAGTGAAATTGCAAAATCTCCATAATCAAATATACCAGTTAAAGGAAATTAGCCTGACAAAAGGCTAATCACTTACCAGTAATTGTATTCTTTCATAGTACCTCTGCTACACTCACAGGATACGACTGAGAGAATCACCGGATAAATCATTTTTGAGATTTTCTCCAGATCAATGCATTGAACCATTGCGATTGCCAACATGAGCTAATTCGCGAGCATTGTGAGAGAGTTATGAGGGCAATTGAGCTGCTAATTTAATATATGGATTTGACTTTAGAAAGAATGTCCCTTTTTAATTGAAAATTTTAAAACAATCATTGAGCTGTGATTTCCTTCTACGCCGCTGTATAGACCGGCTGTCGTCTAAATTAATTAGCAGTGAAATTTCGTGCGTACCTCCGGTACCACTTGATTCTGCAGCTAATTGAGAGATGGTAATATCGTAACTATACCCGATCCGAACAATTCCTTGCCGATATCCCAGCAAAGCAATGGCCGCATCTGAATTACTCCAGGCGTGACGATAATACAAACCTCCAAAGAACTTTCCGAATCCGATCAGGGTACCTCCATTTATCTGACCAAAGCCACCCTGACGCATAATTATCAGACTCGGTGATATAAACGCGCCCGGATTTCTTTTATTGCCTTCCTCCAGGCTAATTTGTCCCCCCATATGAAGGGTCATGCGCATTGGCAAACCTACATTCAGATTCTGATTAATTTCCAATAGGCTTTCATCCGGACGATTCAGATGATGTACTGCAAAGCCTACATAAAATGATCGACTATACAACATCAATCCAGCTCCGACATCAAATACAGATTTATTGAGGTTCTCCGGGCGGATTTCTTCACTCAGTATAGGGTTGTCTTCATCATAACCACTAATTTCGTCCAGCTGATCGCCAAAAATAAGTTGATCCCAATCGAGGTTGGTTTGGATCAAACCACCTTCTACACCAAACTTTACCGCCCAATTGTCGTTCATTTTCAGGCGATAGCCATAAACAGCCGTAAAGCGGTTGGTTTTGTAAATGTCCGCTGCATTGTCGGTCATCACACTTACTCCAAAACCACTATTGAGTTTTTCAACTGCCTGTTCATAAGAAACAGCGTAGGTTTGATAGCCCCCTTCAAAGGCACTCCACTGATTGCGATAAATCATGCTAATTCGGGGCGCGTAGGTCGTTCCCGCAAAGGCAGGGTTTAGTTGAAGTGGAGCAGCATAGAATTGGCTAAAAACCGGATCCTGGGCTTGCAAAGGGCAGAAAAAGAACAGCAAAGCTGCTGCTACTGACAAATGTCTGAATGTTGACATGTTATAATGGTATCGCATATTAGAATTTGAAGTAAGTTTGTGTAGCCGACATTTCTCAATGATTGGGCATTGTTAAGGAACAATACCATCGGAACTCTAACGTTTTGTTTGAAAATTCCGTTATCAAATAACAATGTACCTCTCTCTAACGACAAACGGATGAAACAGTTGTTTTGTTAACATGGAAATGTCATCCATTTTGTATTAAATATCTACAAGATATGAAGAATTTTATTTCATTACTTGCCCTCTTTTGCTATTTAAGTCCGGTAGTTGCTAATTCCGTACTTATTCAAAAATCATTTAAATGGGACGCTGCTCCTGCCTCTGTTGAAATTGCAGGCGCAACTTATCAGCTCCATAGCTTTGAAGGTAGCATTTCTAATGAAAAGTATCCTAGTATTCCTTTTTTTACGGAGCAGTTTCAGCTCGACGGCTATGGAAATCTACAAGTTGAGATCATCCGATCCAGTTTTGAAGATTTTGAAAAAGTACCTTCCCCAGATGATGAAATCCTGCAAGAACGACTCGCTTTTGAGGCCAATGTTTATAAAAATCGAAATGGCTATTATGGTAAAGTGAGTTTTGCACCGATCATCAAGCGCGGCAATAGCTATCAGCGACTGACCAGCATCGAATTGCGCGTTACCTTGGTTCCTCAACCAAGAGTTGTACTACGTAACCCACCAACATTCAACTCTGTGCTCAGTGACGGCCAACTCTACAAATTTGGCGTAAGCCAAAGCGGGGTATGCCGACTTAGCTACGACTTCCTTAAAAATGACCTTGGTATGGATATCGACAATATTGATCCACGCCAACTCAAAATTTATGGAAATGGTGGTGGTATGCTACCTTTTTATTCTGAATCCGAACGCATAGATGACGTACTCGAAAGCCATATTCAAATCGTTGGAGAAGAAGATGGCTCATTCGATTCCGGAGATTACATCCTTTTCTATGCAGAAGGGCCACATAAATGGTACCTCGATACGCTCAATCAAGAATTCAACCGCCAACAAAATATTTATGATGATGAAAATTATTACTTCATCAAAGTAAGCTCCGGCAACGGTCTGCGCATACAGCCACAGGCCAGCCTTTCGGCAAATGCAGATTACACGACCAACGAATACAATAACTTTGCACGCTTCGAAGATGATGCCGTTAATATTTTCCAGGAATGGAACAAAGCACAAGGCTCTGGTCAAGACTGGTACGGTGACCATTTTAGAGTGGTACGTTCCTATACTTATGACAATTTGTTCTCCTTCCCGGGCCTCGTCACTAGTCAACCTGCCAAACTAAAAGCCAAAATGATTTTGCGCGATGGTATCCGAACTCGTTTTAACCTGCAAACGCAAAATCAAGAACTGGAAAGCGACCTGGCGAACCGAGTGACCTACATGAGTGGTGCTTTTGAAAACATTACAACTTATGCACATCCGGCAGAAATAGAAACGGAAATACTTGCTACTCAGGACAATTTCGATTTTCAGGTCAATTACCCAACGCCGGGCGGAGATGATGATAGTGAAGCATGGCTTGATTATATCCAGGTGAATGTTCGTCAGCAACTGAATATGCACTCTAACCAAGTGCCTTTCCGCGATCTGCAAGCAATGACCGCCAATGTTACTCAGTTCAATCTATCTGGTGTTGGAGGCAACACCATCGTGTGGGATATTACCGATCCTATTCAGCCAAGATTGCAGCAGGGAACCACTAGTGGAAGTACTTTTTCTTTCAAGGTAAGTACATTCGATCAGGTAAGAACGTTTATCGGTTTTAACAGTCAAGACGGATTTATTGCTCCTATTGCAGGAGGTGAAGTTGCCAACCAAAACATTCATGGCATTGATGGGGCGGAGTTATTAATTGTATATCATCCTGATTTTGAAACGGAAGCATTTAGGTTAGCAGAACATAGAGCTGCTCATAATGGTATCGACGTAGCCACTGTAACGGTCGAACAAATTATGAATGAATTTGCAGCGGGTGCGTTTGATCCGACGGCCATTCGCGACTTTGCACGCGTACTTTACAACAGAGGCTCCTTACAATATTTATTATTGTTTGGTGATGGCTCTTTTGACCATAAAGACAAATATGGATTCGGGAAAAACTTTGTACCGATTTATGAAAATCAATCTCTGCATCCGATTTATTCATTCCCAACAGATGATTATTATGCCATACTGTTTGATGTAAATGAAAATAATCCACTAGATGGCGACTTAGCTATTTCGGTTGGTCGCCTTCCGGTAAATACAATTGCAGAAGCAAAAGTAGCTGTCGACAAAATTATCGACTATGACAATAGCGAATTGACGCTTGGCGATTGGCGTAACCGCATGGTATTTGTCGGCGATGATGAAGACAGCAATGTACATGCTGACGGAGCGGATGAAATAGCAGATTATATTCAAGGACTACATCCTTATTTGAATATTGACAAAGTTTATCTCGATGCCTATCCACAGGTATCTACTCCGGGTGGTGATCGTTTTCCGGCAGCTAATGCCGCCATTAATGAAAATATTTTTAAAGGCGTATTTGCGGTTACCTATCTTGGACATGGAGGTTCACAAGGCTGGGCACAGGAACGAGTGCTTAATATTTCTGATATTATCGGCTGGGAGAATTCCAGCAAGCTCACCATTTTCCTGACGGCAACCTGTTCTTTTACAGGTTATGACGATCCAGGCTTTACAACAGGTGGAGAGCAAGTGTTCCTCAATCCGAATGGTGGTGCGGTATCGCTATTGACCACGGTAAGAGCAGTATTTGCAAATCAGAACGAGCAATTGACGCAGGAAGCTTTGCGCAGAATATTTGAGCGTCAGGATGGCCGAATAACGACCATGGGTGAAGCGGTTAGTCGGGCAAAAAATAGTTTCACGAGTGTTTCGCTGGAAACTAACTCTCGGAAATTTATCCTGATTGGTGACCCTTCTCAACCAGTAGGGGTACCTGTTTATGAAGTTCGTACGACTCAGATTAATGGCATTGGTGTAGGAGAAGTTTCTCAGGATACGCTAAGTGCCTTAGAAGAGGTAAATGTAGAAGGTGTAGTAACGGATGTAAACGGAAACATCAAGTCAGACTTTAGTGGATTTGTGAATATCACTATTTTTGATAAAGCGACTACACAATCAACACTTGGCCAAGATGACGGAAGTAGTCCCTTCGATTATGTACTTCAAAAGAATGTAATTTTCAAAGGAAGAGCCAGCGTTACGAATGGCATATTCGAGTTTACTTTTGTCGTACCAAAGGATATTAACTATGAATTTGGAGAAGGAAAAATCAGCTATTATGCTTTTAATCCAAATTCACTTGATGATGCAGCAGGTAGTTTCGGAGAAGTTATCATTGGTGGTACGGATCTGACTGCCGAAGCCGACGATCAAGGGCCATTGGTAGAAGTGTTTATGAATACCGAAGATTTTATTTTTGGTTCGACTACCCGCCCCAATCCGACCTTGCTGGTCAAATTGCAAGACGATAATGGTATAAATATTGTAGGTAATAGTATTGGTCATGACCTTGAAGCGACCCTAAACGATGATTTACAAAATACCATCCTGCTCAATGATTTTTATGAATCAGAGTTGGATGACTACCGCAAAGGAGAAGTACGTTACCAGTTGCAGGATTTGCCGGAAGGCTTACACCGCATACGCGTAAAAGCATGGGATGTGGCCAATAATTCGGCAGAAGGCTATACGGAATTTGTGGTGGCACCAGACGGAGGGGTAGCATTGGAAAGAGTGTTGAATTACCCGAACCCGTTTTTTGATCAGACTTGTTTCCAGTTTGACCACAATCTTGCCAATCAACAACTCGATATTCTGATCAGTATATATACGGTATCAGGCCGATTGGTAAAAACGCTGGAAGCGAATATGTTTTCGGATGGTGCATTGCGCCAAGACGACTGTATACAGTGGGATGGAAGAGATGACTTTGGCGATCCGCTCGCCAAGGGAATTTATTTATACAAAGTGCAAATACGAGCAGCAAATACCGGCGGGGAGACACTGGCAGGAGAAAGTTCATTTGAAAAATTGGTTATCCTAAAATAAGTCAGCCGTTTTTTCGTATGAATAATAGACTTTACTTAACACTCTTTAACAAGGCATGTTAAGGTAATGTATCAAAGAGCTGGAGTTATCGTGCTACTATGTATCGGAAATGCTATATTTGCGAAACTTTCTCAAAAATTGTTATTATCAATGAAGACTATCGTACTAAAGTTAATTTGTGCCCTTCTAGCAGTAGGATTTGCTGCGCAGTTACAGGCCCAGGGGCCATGTTATGAGGGAGAAGATGGAAAGTTCTACAATTTGGATGGAACCCCTTGTACTAACACTGTCGTTACTGCAGTGCCTTTCCTACGTATCGTTTCGGATGCACGCTCGGGTGCAATGGGGGATGTAGGTATCGGTATTTCTCCAGATGCGAATGCCATGCATTTCAATGCATCTAAACTAGTTTTTGCAGAAGAAGAATTAGGTGTATCTGCTACATATACGCCCTGGCTTCGTTCGCTGGGACTTAATGACGTTTATTTGGCTTACCTGACTGGTTTCTACAAGTTGGATGACCTTCAAACGCTTGGTTTTGGCCTTCGTTATTTCTCATTGGGTAGCATTCAGTTTACAGATTTCAATGGTGAACCGTTAACTACGGGGCGTCCAAACGAATTCGAGGTTACCGGTGCTTATGCTCGTAAGCTTACCGACAACTTCTCGGCTGCTATCAGTGCTAAATTTATCTATTCTAACTTGGCTGCTGGCCAGGAAATTCAGGGTGAAGTAATTGAGCCCGGTCTTGCTGGTGCCGCAGATATTTCTTTCACTTATGAAGGACCTATCAAGTTAGAAAATACAGATTCTAAATTGCGCGTTGGTTTAGCGTTGACCAATATGGGTTCAAAAATCACTTACACCAACTCCGTAAACCGTGATTTCCTTCCTGCTAACTTTGGTCTGGGAGCTGCATGGGAAATTGAAATGGACCAGTACAACTCCATCACTTTCGCTTTCGATGTGAATAAGTTGATGGTTCCAACTCCTTGTCAGGGTGACGATTGTGATGAAGATGGTGACGGTATCAATGACTACAAGCAGCAGTCTTCTGTCAGTGGTATTTTCTCTTCTTTTAACGATGCACCAGAAGGATTCAATGAGGAGCTACGCGAGTTGATGTTCTCAAGTGGTATTGAATACTGGTACGACAAGCAGTTTGCTGTTCGTGCAGGGTACTACAACGAACACTCTCAAAAAGGTAATCGTAAGTTCTTTACCGTTGGTTTAGGGCTTAAGTATCAGGTATTTGGTTTGAATTTCTCTTACCTGATTCCAACGACCAACCAGCGTAATCCACTCGATAACACACTTCGATTCTCACTGATGTTTGACTTCAGTGCGTTCGATGGCAACGAATAAAATTGATTACTCAAGCTCAAGTATCAAAAAAGGCTTTCTGGAATTGTCCAGAGAGCCTTTTTTGATTGGAAAAAAGTCGCAGGCCGATAAGCCGGATTCTGTTATCCGCATCATCCGAAAATGAGCGAATCTCTATCATTTATCTAGTTTCGGCGTCACCACCGAAATCTATCTGCCTACCCTTCTCGACCCTCCACGATGGAGATTAGCGAGCCACTTATTGCCCTTTCGGGAAATCGAGATATATTTGGCATTTCAACCCACAAGGTTTATCGCTATGCAATATTGCTATTACAAAGCGTGCGCTCTTACCGCACGTTTTCACCCTTACCACTCGCCGAAACGAGTGGCGGTATATTTTCTGTGACACTTTCTGTATCCGTCGACCGATAGCAAGCTATCGGGACGAACCCCATCCGTTAGATGGTGTGGTGCTCTATGTTGTCCGGACTTTCCTCATTTCCTGACCAAAACTTGATCAGAAACCGCGATAGAGTAGCCTGCGACTAGCTCTTTGAGTGATCCAACAAAACAGTTGTTTGATTAACCACTAATTATAATGCAGAAATATAGAAACAAAGTTTCAATAAAGCCGTATTTACACGGATGGAATAGGTTAAACGCATCAAATAAATTTGCTCCAATAGTGAGTTAGGAACATGATAGAGCAGGTGGCGGTGGCCCGAAAAGGCACTGTCTGACCGGAGGGAGCCTGCCTGCCGGCAGGCAGGTTTGGCTTTTCTAGCGTTTTTTGCTTCGTTTTTTTGGCAATGCAAAAAATGAAGAGCCCAGCCGGCTTGAGGCGATCCCAGGAATTACCATAGATGCCATGTTTTGCACAAAAAATAGAGCAAAACGAGATTGATGCGTTCAACCTACGGATGGAAAATGCTTTTTGCTATTTCTGTTTATCCTTATGCCAGTAAATAACATCCGTGGCTTCATGCCCGGGTTCAAATAGTATCGTCTTAAGTGGCGCAGCCATGAAAAATCGCTTTCAACGTCTTCTTGTCTTGTTGATCAGCTCCTTGGTTATCACCATGGGTATCTTTTTCATTGGCCGGTCGTTCTATACGCTTCCTCAATACCAACAACAACTCCAACACCAAATTTCAGAGCATTCGGCCACCATGCACCGTTTTCTCGACACAATTCAACCTACAAACCTAAATTTTGAACAACACAACAAACTTGTAACTCAGCCTTTTACCATTCTTTTTTATCAAGATCATCAGCTGACTTACTGGAATGATAATTCCTTTCAACTCACAACGGCTCAACTAGATTCAATCAGGTCATCCGATTCTGATACCGCATTAAGCGGGCTTCACGCCTTTCGGCAAATTCATTTCCTTTACCTCTACCGGCCACTCCGTAACCATACCGCCGTCTTAACCGCTATGCCTTTGGCCATTCCAGATGCGTTTCAACTGGCCAATGGTTCGACCTTTCCGCTCCTGAGTGCAGATGGGCAGATCATGGCTAGCTTAGAAGGGCCTGAAGTGCTCACCTCTCATAGCTTTCAACGCATAGTATTTCTTGGCATTTGCCTAAGCATGATATTCTTGGTTTTGTGCTTGCACCAACTGGCTAATCAGGTATCCCGACAAAGACATGCCTGGATTGGTGGTAGTATTATCATGGGCTTTATTGTGGTATTTCAGTTTTTGCCGATATCAACCTGGATCGAACACTATTTCTATGAGTTGAAAGGCTTGCAACAATTTTTTTCTATTCCGGTATTAAGTACTTCCTTGGGTCAATT
>JALEHC010000054.1 GCA_022763215.1 Saprospiraceae bacterium | reverse complement strand
TTTAAATTTTAATTTCTCAATGGAAGCAGCTATTATTGTAATAATGATCATCGTATTTATTGGTTTGGTTCGTCAATATCCAATCGACAACAAATCACTTGACAGTAACCATTTTTCCGATTTATACCGTCATTGATCAAAAGATTTGAAACAAACTTCGCACAAGATTTCCCTAAATTTGTTTTCCTGTAGCTAACCTTCTTTTTGATTCAAAATCAAGCATATGATTTTTCCAATTGGCGATGATCAAGTCAGAGGCGGACACTATCCACTTTTTAGTTATGCATTCATCGCCCTTAATGTTGGGATGTTTTTTTATCAAATTTCTATGCCTTATGATCAACTCAATCAGTTGATCTACGATTTTGGGTCCGTGCCAGTCGAAACCCTTAATGGCGAAAAAATATATACCCTGGTCACCAGTATGTTTTTGCATGGTGGCTGGATGCACCTCATCGGTAATATGCTCTTCCTCTGGGTATTTGCCGATAATATAGAAGCGGTTATCGGCAATCGGCGTTTTCTCATCTTCTACCTTTTAGGCGGGTTAGCAGCACATGCTGCACATATTTATTTCAATCCGGCTAGCACCGTCCCGACTGTTGGTGCAAGTGGTGCTATTTCAGCAGTGTTGGGTGCTTACCTGGTCATGTTTCCTACTTCCAGTGTGCGGGTGCTCATTTTTATTTTTACGATTCGGGTTCCGGCCATTCTTTTCTTAGGTTTTTGGATTTACCAGCAATGGATCAGCGGTACAGCTGCGCTTGAAGTAGCTACAGCGCAAAGTGCTGGTGTAGCCTGGTGGGCGCATATCGGTGGGTTTGTATTTGGCCTATTGGCAGGCATTTACTATCGGTCTGTCGTACGCATCCCATCCAAAAGTCGAGAAGGCGATTACTATAATGAAGAAGATGCTTTTGTATAAGTGAAGTTCCGTCTATTCTACTCTTCTCCATAATTCCTCCATAGTATTTCCATCTTCTTCATAAGTCAAGCTTAATGCGTTATCATTAACGTCAATCGTCATTACTCGATCTTGGCTTTCGCCAAATAGAAAACGGATTTCTGACAATTCCGTATCTATTTCGAATGTTCCCTCTGTTTCATGAAAACTACTGTAGCTTTTGAAGGTCCCGCCACATATTTCTTCTGATTCTACACCTTCAAATTCCAGAAATTCGCAGCATTCCGCTGCTCCACTCGAAATATTACCGCTTGCCCTAAATGAAATTTCCCACTTGCCTACAATTTGCAGCTCTTCAAAATCACAAGCATTTTGTGGAACTTTGTCCTTATCACAGGCTGTTAGCACTAACAATACAAACAAAAGAAAGACCGATAATTTTTGTTGGAACATAGTTTTACATTTTTGCTTGCTGAAACTACCAAAAAAGGCTCTACTGTTTTTTAAAATCAAGTTTAAGCATTTATTAAATCCAGAGATTCGCCCAAAAATTTGTCAAACAAACCGATAAGACATTCCTAACAAAAATCATTACCTTTGGCGCTCAATTACGACAAAGCATTTTGTGCGATTCAACTCTAAGTTCAAAATATAGACCATTATGTCTGCTGAAATTTTCGATAAAGTAAAAAATATTCAGGCCGAAATCAAAAGCGCTTCACCTGATACTGCCGAAGCACTTGAGCAATTTCGTATCCGTTTTGTAGGGGCTAAAAATATTCTCAAGCCACTATTTGGAGAAATCCGGAATATTGAAAATGAAAGAAAAAAAGAATTTGGTCAGTTGGTTAATCAAGTTAAACAAGATGCAGAAACCAAATTCAACCAACTAAAAGCACAACTCGAAGAAAAAGCAGAAGAAGCAGATGCTGGTCAACTCGACCTCACTGCTCCAGGCGAACCACTTCAGTTGGGCGCTCGCCATCCGGTTTCTATCGTCATGAACCGCATCGTAAAAATATTCGAACGCATTGGCTTCGTTGTAGCCGAAGAACGCGAAATCGAAGACGATTGGCACAATTTCACCGCCATGAATACGCCGGAAGATCACCCGGCTCGCGATATGCAGGATACTTATTACCTGCAAAATAGCACTTCCATGCTATTGCGTACACATACTTCATCTGTACAGGCACGTACTATGGTCGAACAGCAACCGCCTATTCGCATCATTGCACCAGGCCGTGTTTACCGAAATGAAACCATCTCGGCTCGCTCGCATTGCCAATTCCATCAGGTAGAAGGTTTGTATGTAGACAAGAATGTATCTTTCGCCGACCTCAAGCAAACATTGCTTTATTTCGCCCGCGAAATGTATGGCCCAGATACCAAAATCCGTCTACGTCCTTCTTATTTCCCATTTACTGAACCTAGTGCAGAAATGGACGTTTCCTGTTTTATATGTAATGCAGAGGGTTGTAATGTTTGTAAATACACAGGTTGGGTAGAAGTACTTGGCTGTGGCATGGTCGATCCGGCTGTTTTGGCCAATTGTGGTATCGATCCGGAAGAATATACCGGCTTTGCTTTCGGTATGGGTATCGAACGCCAAGCGATGATGCTCTACAAGATCAATGACATCCGCTTGCTATTCGAAAATGATGTCCGCTTCCTGAACCAGTTTACTTCTGCATATTAATTGTAGCTCGTTTTTTAGGTTCAATCGTTCTGTGCAGCTAACAACTGCACTACCAAAAATATCAATAAAATGAAACCATCCTTACCAAAAGGAACCCGAGATTTCGGACCTTCAGAGGTAAATAAACGCAATTATATTTTCAATACACTCCGTGAGGTTTTCGTCAAATTTGGCTTCTTGCCGATCGAAACACCTACCATGGAAAATCTGTCTACCCTTACGGGCAAATACGGCGAAGAAGGTGATCAGTTGCTCTTCAAAGTTCTCAACAATGGAGACTTTTTGTCAAAGGCTGATGAAAAAGCACTGGAACAACGCGATTCTGCCAAGTTAGTCAACTCTATCTCCAAGCGTGGCCTTCGCTACGATCTTACCGTTCCATTTGCGCGTTATGTGGTCATGCACCAAAACGATATCGCTTTTCCTTTTAAGCGTTACCAAATACAGCCTGTTTGGCGGGCCGACCGCCCTCAAAAAGGCCGTTACCAAGAGTTTTATCAGTGCGATGTGGATGTCGTTGGTTCTGACTCTTTGACAAATGAGGCAGAATTAACCCAGATTTATGATGAGGCTTTCGCCAAATTCGGCATCAAAGTGGTCATCAAAATCAATAACCGCAAAATCCTCTCAGGAATCGCAGAAGTAGCTGGTATTTCAGATAAACTAGTCGACATGACCGTGGCCATCGACAAACTCGATAAAATTGGTATCGAAAAGGTCAAAGAGGAAATGGCTAAACGTGATATCCCAGATACAGCCATCGAAAAAATCGTACAAATACTCCAAATTAGCGACCTACAACAATTAGAAACACAACTACAAGGCAGTGAAACTGGCCTGAAAGGTATCGAAGAATTGGAAACTGTTTTCCGCTACTTCCCTCCTTCTGATGCCAAAAATAAAGTCGTTTTTGACATCACACTGGCTCGTGGCCTAAGCTATTATACCGGCTGTATTTTTGAGGTAGCCGTCGATACGGATATTCCCGAACAAAAGGATGTTGTCATGGGAAGTATTGGTGGTGGCGGTCGCTATGACGACCTCACAGGTATTTTCGGCATGAAAGATATGTCCGGTGTTGGGGTTTCTTTCGGAGCAGCCCGCATCTTCGATGTAATGGAAGAGCTTAATCTCTTCCCAGAGGAAGACCAAAACAACCTGAAGTTATTATTCATTGCCTTTGATGAAGGTACTCACTTCTACTCGTTTAAGTGTCTCAACCAGGTAAGGGCTGCTGGCATTAATGCCGAATTATACCCAGACCCGGTAAAGCTCAAGAAGCAAATGAAATATGCCAATTCTCGAGAAGTACCTTTCGTCATTTTGGTGGGTAGCGAAGAAATGAGCAGTGGTTTGCTAACCCTCAAAAACATGAGAGAAGGAACGCAGGAAAAGTTGACCATTACACAAATAATTGAACGTTTTTCATAAATCTACACCAGCCCTACCAAATAAGCCAACGTACAAAACTGAATATTATGCCCAGATTTTCTTCGCTTTCGCAAATCCAAACGGATCTACGACAAGCCAAACTCACTTGTACGGAGGTAGTAGAGTACTATTTGAATCAAATCGATCAGCATGCTGATCTGAATATATATGTGGAAGTGTTTTCGGCGGAAGCCAGAGAAAAAGCAGCTGCCACAGACCAATTGCTTCAGCAATCGCCTGATCAACTTGGCCGTTTATTTGGCCTCGTTATCAGTATCAAGGATGTCATTTGCTACAAAGATCATCAGGTAACCGCAGCTTCCAAGATTTTGAACGGGTTTAAAGCGCTGTTTTCAGCCACTTGCGTGGAAAGACTCCTCGCAGAGGGCGCCATTATCATAGGTCGAACCAACTGCGACGAATTTGCCATGGGCTCCACCAATGAAAGCTCGTTCTATGGGCCTACTCGTAATGCAACCGATAAAAATAAAGTTCCGGGCGGTTCTTCCGGTGGCTCTGCCGTTGCCGTTCAGGCCGATACTTGCCTGGCATCACTAGGTTCTGATACGGGTGGTTCCGTTCGACAACCAGCCTCTTTTTGTGGTGTGATTGGCATGAAGCCAACCTATGGGCGAATTTCACGCCACGGCCTATTGGCGTATGGCTCTTCTTTTGACCAGATCGGTATACTCGCGCACAGCATTGAAGACACTGCATTATTACTCGAATACATGGCAGGTCCAGATGCGTTTGATGCCTCCGCCAGCCAACAGCCCGTTCCTGTTTATTCTGAGTTCATTCGCCGCAAAGGCGGAAAACAATCCAGTGAAAAGCAAGCAAAGATTGCCTACCTCGGTACAGCACTCAACCATCCAAGCCTAGATGAAGAGGTGCGCAATAAGTCGTTTGAACTCATTGACCAATTAAAAGACCAAGGCCATCAGGTTGATGAAATTGACTTTGACTTGCTCGAATACATCATTCCGGCTTATTATGTGCTGACTACCGCAGAGGCATCCTCTAACCTGAGTCGTTACGATGGAATTCGCTTTGGCCATCGCAGCGAAGCGCCTGGAAGTTTGCTCGAAACCTATAAAAAGTCGAGAACAGAAGGTTTTGGCCGCGAAGTAAAACGTCGAATCATGCTCGGTACTTTCGTGCTAAGCGCTGGTTATTATGATGCCTATTACTCCAAAGCTCAAAAAGTACGTCGCCTGATTCAAGATAAGACCTTTGATATCTTCAAAAATTATGATTTTATCATGATGCCGGCTGCACCGGGCACTGCTTGGGAACTTGGTAGCCAGATGGACGATCCAGTAGCCATGTACCTGGCCGATATTTTCACGGTTCAGGCCAATATGACTGGCACACCAGCCGTCTCCCTACCACTTAGTATACACTCCAATGGCCTGCCATTTGGCATTCAACTCATGGCTAATAAATTTGAAGAAGATAAACTTCTGGCGTTTAGTGATACACTTATGAAAAATTTGTTGCCACTATAGTTGGCAAATTACTATATTAGGCGAGACAGACAGAATTCATTTTGGGGCCTATCCATAATGAAAAATTTTATATAAATTGGATCACTAAACCTCATACATTTCTTTATGAATTCATTCCACTTGAGACTGCTACTAACGACTACTGTACTGATTTTGCTAGTTTTCCCGCTTTGCCTTTCGGCAAATGATAAACTGGAGTACAATGAAGAAGAGGTCAAGTCGCGCCTGCTTCAACTGGAAAGTGAACTGTTTCAACCCAAATACAACAGTATTGTAAAGGGGTATATCAAAGGTTATGTCCTAAGAAACCGCGAAAGAACCGAGCGAATTATCGGTCGTGCAATACTTTATTTTCCAATTTTTGAAAAATACCTCAAAGAAAATAACCTCCCGGAAGCTTTAAAGTACCTGCCTATCGTAGAGTCTGCCCTGAACCCCAGAGCTGTTTCGCATGCTGGTGCGGTCGGACTTTGGCAGTTTATGCCGGAAACAGCTATCGAGCAAGGACTAAAAATTACGCCATTTGCCGACGAGCGTTGTGATCCTCGTAAATCTACTCAGGCTGCACTTCGATATTTGAGCTTTCAGTACGAAAAATACAATGATTGGGCACTTGCCTTGGCCGCCTACAACGGCGGAGCTGGTCGAGTAAACAGAGCCATCAAAAGAGCGAGAAGTAAAAATTTCTGGAAAATCAGACGCTTTTTACCTCGCGAAACCCGCAATTATGTTCCCGCTTTTATTTCTGTTCTCTACTTGATGGAGTATTATAAAATGCATGAACTCGAACCAGAATACCCCAACCTGGACCTGCAGATCACCGAAACCATCAAAATTTATAACTTCATTAGCTTTTATCGCATTGCTCAATTGACAGGCTTGCCATTGGATGTCATCGAACAACTCAATCCAGCCTATGAAAGAGGTTTTGTCCCAGAAGATGCAACCGGCAACTTCGTTTGTCTGCCCAAAAGAGTGATGCCAGCCTTGAAAGATTACCTCCAACTCAAAAAAGCTCAGGAACTAGAACAACATCCCGTTGATGTATATCCGGTATTTTTGACCAGCCCCGAAGAAATTGACTTTGAAGCACAATACATACTTCAAAAGTATAAAACCGACCAACAGGAAACCCTTGAGACGATGGCACACAAACTAAAGTGTACCAGCCATCAGCTCTTGGCGTGGAACCAGCTTGATAGTAACCATATAGATGAAGGCCAGCAACTCGTGTTTTATCAACCAAAGGATGTCGTCCGATTTAATCGTGAAACTGATCTGGAAGAGTTTGCACCACTCCCTGTTAAGGAAGCTTCTCGCTTGGCAGACGCAGAACGGCTCGTTATACCAAGTGGCCATTATACCTTTTTCAAAGGACGTTACTTATATTACATACCCCGCGAAAAAATGAAACTAGAGGAAATTGCTCGACATCTGCCGGGGATTACCGCAGAGGAGATAGCGACCCTTAATAACTGCAAAAAGAATAAATCTATCAAAGCAGGTAAACAGCTAAAAATCAAACGCTTGTAGTATTTTATGGCTTTTAGGGAAATATTTTTCCAAAAAAATGTAGCCCGCCATACTAAAACAAAGAAGCGCACCGTTTTTTTAACACATTTTAATTACTATACTTCGCGAGTAAATAGGCTGCATGAAAATCAACTATTTATTCCATTGATATACTTTGACTAAGATTTTTGTCTTCCCAAATGGTTTATAACATGTATTTCTCAATTGGTTCTTTACAATAAAGAACGGTTTGCCCTATTATGACTAATTGATTACACCCAAAGATGCACGAACCATTGAGAGAGTAGTTTGAACCAGCGGCAACAGGGTTTTCCCTGCTTGCCGCCTTTTCTAAAAAGTCCACATTAATCCACAACTTTTCCCCTTTACAAGCTTATGGCGCGATCATGTTTATGGTCGGCACAAAATGGCTATTGAAAAACGAAATCTGTTTTTCTCTCCATATATTTCGAAAACGCTCTTTTCTGCACGTGGGATCCTCTTATTGCCTGGGTCCCACGCTTTTTTTGTGACTTTTCACCAACTGCCAAGTCAATATTTAGGAGGCATAGCAATAAAGGAATACAGCCTTCTTTCCTTCTCGTATTTTCGCTATATTTGAAAGGAAAGTTTTTTACACAAACTATTCACCTTAAAAATTATATTTAGCATGGATGTAATGGAACTTCTTCAAGGTCAGCTTTCGGAAGGAATGCTCGACCAACTTACCCAACAAATTGGTGGGGCCGATAAACAACAAACGGCAGCTGCTGCAAGTGGAATTATTTCTACCCTTATGGGAGGGCTTGCCAAAAATGCCTCTTCTACAGATGGTGCTGCGGCTATTTCCAATGCCCTCGACCGTGACCACGATGGAAGTATCCTCGACGATATGATGGGCATGTTGTCAGGCAATAAACAGCCTACCAGCGAAAAAACTTTGAATGGTTCGGGTATCGTTAATCACATTCTGGGAGAGAAAAAAGACGGTGCCGTCAATATGATTAGCAAATTGAGTGGCCTTGACTCTGGCTCTACTGGTAACCTTATGAATATGTTGGCACCAGTAGTAATGGGTGCTCTTGGTAAGAAAAAACAAGAACATGGCCTCGATGTAGCTGGTATCGCATCTCTGCTTTCTGGTACAGTTGCATCCCAGTCTACTCAAAATCCAACTATGGATCTCGTTACTCGTTTCTTGGATGCAGACGGAGACGGCAGTGTTCTGGATGATATTACCAGCATGGGAATGAAATTCCTTGGTGGCTTTTTCGGCCGAAAATAATTGACTCATTTTGAGCCATGCACATAAGGAAAAGCCGATTGGATGCACATCCAATCGGCTTTCTTGTATTTATCCTTTGAAGATTACTTTTTCTGTTGTTCTACCTCTTTTTCTCGCATTCCTTCTTTTAATTCACTTTCAATAGAAGAACGAGCACTGTTGAATTCACGGATACCTTTGCCAATACCACGCATCAATTCAGGAATTTTCTTACCACCAAACAACAAAAGGATAGCAAAGAAAATAACCAGCATCTCTGGTCCGAAGAAATTAAATAATAATATGGTTTTCATAATACATTTTTTTTAAACAATAAATCTGGCTCCTCCAGGGAGTTTAGGTGCTTATAGGAATATAAAAATACATAAAGGTTTAATGCCACTCAAATATTTACCCCTCATTTCCATCGGATAAGGGTCATCTTTAACCTATTAAGCAACAAATTCCCTCCAACATTTACTTCTTTAGTCCAATTTCGCGCAAGCGCTCATCCAAGTATTCGCCAGCCGTAATCGGATCGTACTTTAAAGGACGTTCAGCCGTAACACAACGCTCCAGACAACTCAAGTCCATATCAGCCTTCGGATGAAGGAAAAACGGAATTGACAAACGTGGCATGTGCCACTCTTCTCTTGGCGGATTGACCACACGGTGAGTCGTGGACTTCAAATAATCGTTGGTCAATCGCTGCAACATATCTCCAACATTGATAACGATTTCGTCTTCTTCCGGCATAATATCTAGCCATTCGCCCGTCTTGTCTTGTAGCTGCAACCCACCAGCAGAGGCTCCAACCAACAACGTAATCAGATTAATATCTTCATGCTGCTCTGCGCGAATAGCAGAATCAGGTTCCTGCGTAATTGGCGGATAGTGAATAGCACGCAAAATGCTATTGCCCTCCTCTATCTTATTATCAAAATAATTTTCGTCTAATTCAAGGTGGATGGCAATTGCTCTGAGCAAAGAGCCTCCTTTTTCTTCAAACTGCTTGTACAATTCGATGCCTGTTTTCACAAATTCAGGTGCCTCATCTACATGCACATTAGCTGGATAATGAGCTTTGAGGGGGTGCTCTGCGCCCACTTCCTGACCGATCTGATAAAACTCCT
>JALEHC010000389.1 GCA_022763215.1 Saprospiraceae bacterium | reverse complement strand
TCTGCAATTTGCTTAGCCAAATCCTCTCTGATTTTGGCGATCTCTGCCTGTGCTTTTTCTCTTTCTGCTACCACTTCATCAGCAGCCATTTCTTTGTCTTTAGCCGCACGTTCTTCTATTGCAGCCACTTCCTCTACCAGCTTTCGCTTAATGTCATTGGCTTTTTGCTTTTCTGCTCTAATTTCGGCACGCAAGCGTTCTTTCGTTTCAACCAGTTCCTGACGTAAATCATCCGCTTCGCGATCATTTACGGGAGCAGACATACTGGAATTAGAGCTGGAAGAATTGCTTGAGTTGCTCGTATAAGTAGGCGTTGGATCACTGCTCGTTGGCTCACTACTACTTTTTGATTTGTCGAGTTTTGGGCGAACCGAAAGGTCGTTTCCAACCAGCTTAACATCATTAATTTTCTCTTTGTCCAGTGTTTCCATAAAGCAGGCGGCCATTTGCCTGAACTCCGTCTGGCGGTTACCATTGAAGGTAAATTTCCGCATTTGGTTACTGGAATTATTTTTGATGTAAATGGTTGTAATTTGAGAACGTTCAAACCACTCCATAGCAGCAATATCAAGCTGTAGAATATTTTGGTAGACCGGCGTACCTTTTTCGCGGACCATTTCCCCCATTTCGATAAAGCGATAGCTTTTTCGATTTTTGTTGGCATCCATAAAAATGATCTCGTCGTCGATATTAAACTCAACCCCTGCTTTGGAATATACTTTGGCAGTAACCCCTTTGCTGTTGGTCAGAAATTCCAGTGCATAGGAATAGTTACCCCGAACTACCATTGTTTTGCTAACCGTCCGCACCATGTGGGTACCATTAATAATTCGGTCTTCAACAATGATTTCAGAGCAATTCTGACTAGCAAGCTGGAAATGAGCCAGCATTAGGAGTAGCAAGGAAAAATAACGTAACGCATATTTCATAGCAGGCTGTTTTTGAAATAGTAAGATAACGTTTTTCGATGTTAATTGAAATGATCGCTTCATTATATCAGTATCTGAAAAAATAAATATGGTGTAGTACAAATGAAAAAAACGATTATTTGGTCATTTATTTAACCAAAGTATTTAGCGGAAATAGCAAATACAGCTATTCACTTTTTGAGCACTTTATGTATATAGTTACTAAAATTGAGAGCGAAAAGCGTGAAATTTACTTCTTATCGCCAAATGGATTGACCATTTGGCTACCAATTGGTTTAAATATACTGTATGAACGTATTAAATCTTTCTTTTAGCGTGTAGCCGCCAAAAGATACAGCACAGCCATACGGACAGCCACGCCATTTTCTACTTGTTGCAAGATAATCGAATGCTCCGAATCTGCCACATCGCTAGTAATTTCTACCCCACGATTGATTGGCCCAGGATGCATTACTACTATTTTTTTATCCAGTTGATCCAGAAGTTTTCGGTTGATCCCAAAATACTGAGCATATTCCCTGAGCGAAGGGATGTATTTTATGTCTTGTCGTTCTAGTTGTATTCTTAAAATATTGGCCACATCACACCAACGTAGAGAATCCAGTACATCATGAGAAACCTCTACACCAAGTTGGCCGATATGCTTAGGGATAAGCGTTGGTGGACCACAAACCCGGACTTTTGCACCCAGCCTTTGCAGGCAAAATATATTACTCAAAGCCACCCGAGAGTGAAGAATATCTCCAAAGATTGCAATGTTTTTACCGGTCAAATCTCCTACTGCTTCTTGCATCGAAAAGGCATCGAGCAATGCCTGCGTTGGGTGTTCATGGGTGCCATCGCCCGCATTGACGATATTGGCATCTATATGCTGAGATAGGAAATGATGTGCCCCAGGAGCCGGATGACGCATGACGACCATATCGACCTTCATCGACAAAATATTATTAACGGTATCCAGTAGCGTTTCTCCTTTTTTTACCGAAGAGGAAGAAGCAGAAAAATTGACCACATCTGCCGAAAGGCGCTTTTCTGCCAACTCAAATGAAATTCGAGTTCGGGTAGAATTTTCAAAAAACAGATTGGCAATGGTAATGTCCCGAAGGGAGGGTACCTTTTTTACCGGACGATTCAGTACCTCTTTGAACGTCTGTGCCGTTTCAAAAATCAGATGAATATCCTCGGGGCTCAAATACTTGATTCCCAGTACATGTTTGGTTGTCAACTGCTGAACCGTTGCCATCTCAACTATTTATTTATTTCTGTAGCCTATTTTCTTCTTTTGGTGCCAAATGTAAACACCTGACTTTTTCCTGCTTAATCAAGCAATCCTTTATCTTCAAAAAGCAAAATCTGATCTTCCCCATCTTTTCCTTCCCATTCTACTTTCACATACGCCTTATCCACTGCATCCACCGTAAGTCCGACATAATCAGACTGAATTGGCAAATGGCGATTAAAACGTCGATCTACCATCGCCACTAACTCAACTTGCTTGGGCCGACCGTAGTGATTCAGCGCAGTCAGTGCAGACTGAACGGTACGTCCGGTGTACAGCACATCATCTACCAATATCACTTTTTTATCCTCTACGATAAAATCCATTTTTGTTTCGCTGGCCTTGAGTGGCTTGGCACGCGTACGAAAATCATCGCGATAAAAAGTAATGTCCAGCAGGCCAAAATCCAGTTGGAGTGGCCCCTGCAATTCCTGAAGGCGTTGATAAATGCGTTTGGCAAGAAATACTCCTCTTGGCTGTAAGCCAATAATACAGGTATTTTCAAAAAGATCATGGCGTTCAATCAGCTGATGCGTCAATCGCTCCAGCGTAAGTTTGAACCGCTTTTCTCCAATTATTACTCGACCTTTTTCCATAGTCATTAGTAGTTTGACGACAGGCGAATTTGATTTTTTCTTCTTCAAAACAACTAAAATATGTTGCCTACTCGATTGCGCCTGACGGTCTCATCACTCGCACAAATATAACAGGAATCTGATGGAGTGGAAGACGAATGGACATTTATTTTGACTGCCGCTGAACCAAAATAACCGAATCAACTGTTTTCATTCAAATTTTGGTTTTATGAATCTTTCCTTACGCGCTATTTTTCTCTTTTTATTTATTTCGTTTTCTATTTGGGCGAAAGCCCAGGAAACCTTTACAGTCAGTGGTTTCATACAAGATGAAGCTACTGGCGAAACCCTGATCGG
>JALEHC010000388.1 GCA_022763215.1 Saprospiraceae bacterium | reverse complement strand
GGTAATTGAGGGTATATGCGCATATTTTTTGATCGCAATTTACATTATTTTCAAAATATTCTGAAAATAAAATCATTTCTTTTATTACTCAAATATTTCAAGATGCTTATTATATTTAAATTTGGAGTAAGATGAAGATCATTTTCACTTAACTCGCTGATTGATTGCAGCATTAGTATATACGAACATACGAGGCCATCCACAATAAACAAAGATCTTCCATCGCAGAAGACGTTCTCCATTCGACATTTACTAAAAATAATACATTGAAAATAGCCTTTTCATATGGTAAAGTTCTGTTTGTCTTAGTGCTTTTGTATAGTAAGCCTCTTGCTGCACAAAGCTACCGCTCAGTTGTGGATAGTTTGCAACAACAATTACGACAAGCTTCGAATGACAGTCTGAAAGTAGACCTACTCAACCAGATCAGCTATTCCTTCCGGCGCTCCCGTTCAGTCGATTCTATTCAATCATACGCTCATTGGGCACTACTGTTGGCCCAAAAAACAAATTACTTAAAAGGTCAGGCTGTTGCTCTGAAAAATATAGGCATATATCATTATAAAATCACCTCTCCGACTGATACGATTCGTTATTATTACGAGCAATCCAGGCTTTTTGCTGAACGTGCAAACGATTATTATACCCAAGCCGCCTGCCTGAATAACCTGGGCTTGATCGAATCATTTTCCAATGAAACTTCCTCCAGTATTCTTTATTTTCTAAAAGGAGTAAAGGTATATGACGAACACATTGACGATGCACAAATATTGAAAGGATTGTTGCTTGGCAACTTGGGGTCTGCCTACAAAAATATCGACGATCAGGTGAGAGCCTATCGTTATTTGCACAATGCTATTGAATTTGCCCGACAGCACCACTTTAAGCCTATTCTTTCGCAGTACCTCGATGAATATGCCGGTACACTCATTCAACTTGGGTTTTACGAACGTGCAGATTCACTGGTAGAAGAAGCCTTACGCATTCAGCAAGAGATTGGTGACCAGCTTTCCGTTGAGCCGACCATGGTCGAGAAGATTAATATCTTGGTCTGGAAAAAAGAATACAAAAAAGCCCAAAAGCTTGCATTACAAGCCATAAATGATTCTTCAGCTTCTGGTATTCAAAATTATCGGGTTTTATTTCTGGCACAACTTATCCACATTGCACTTGAGCAAAATCAACTCAAAAAAGCTATGCAATATGCTCAGGAGCTGAAGGCAACCCCCGAAATTGTGCGGCCATTCCGGAAAATAGCACTGGATGCAGAAGCAAAAGCATATAGCGCAAATGGCGAGTATGAAAAAGCTTGGGACTTGATCAGACAACGTGATGCGGTGATTGATAGCATGCAATTTATTGAAGGCAACATTGAAATTGACGTACTCGAAGCCGAATACCAAGAACGAGAAAATCTGGCCGAAATTGATCAACTCAACCAAATCAATGCTATTGAAAAAGATCGATTTAATACATTAATGATTGCAGCTATTATTCTATCTATCTTATTAATTATCATATTCTTTCAACTCCGAAATAGAGCTCGAAATGAAAAATTGATCAAGCAAAAAAATGAAGAGCAAAAAAAATATATCGACTATATTCTTGAACTTGAAAACTTCGCTTACATTGCTTCTCATGACCTCAAAACACCCCTGCGAAACATTGTTAGTTTTACGCAAGTACTCAAACGTTCTATTAAGCCACGACTGAAACCTGAAGAATTTAAATATCTCAATTTCATTGAAAAAGGAACAAAAGAAATTTCTCTTTTATTGGAAGACCTCCTGGCTTTCGCTCAAAATAATAAACGACAACTCAAGGTCGAAAAAATCCAACTTCCTCATTTTGTAGAGCAAGTCATAAGCAGTATTGATGTCGCTATCAAAGAAAAAAATGCGAATATCAATTTCATCTTGGCCGACGAGTTTATCCATGCAGATACCGTTAAACTCAATCAGTTACTTCAAAATTTGTTGCTCAACGCCCTAAAGTTTCAACCACCCCATCAAATACCATCGGTAGATATCTTCCAAACAACCAACCAGCGAGAATGGCAATTTGAAATAAAAGATAATGGTATTGGCATTGAACCAGAATATCAAGAAAAAATCTTCAAAATCTTTAAGCGCCTCCATCCTCGCGAAACCTATGAAGGCACTGGCATCGGTCTGGCTACCTGCAAAAAAATAGTTGAACAACACGGCGGCCGTATTTGGCTCAACTCCACTCCAGGCTTAGGTAGCTCCTTCTTTTTCACCATCCCTCGCGATCTGGCTTTGACTACTCAGTAAACGATCCCTACCTTATTCCTACTCAAAGTGGCTTTTCTCCAAACAATTTATTATACTAAGTGTATCTTTGCTTGAAGAATGTGTCATTTTTAAAAATGTAAACTTTTCAATGGATCAATTACGACCAGTAACGGATTGGCTTCCGATCACTAAAAAGGAAGCAGACATGAGAGGATGGGATGAACTGGATGTTGTCTTGATTTCAGGTGATGCTTATGTCGATCACCCGGCTTTTGGTACGGCTGTTATCGGCCGCATACTCGAAAGTATGGGACTCAAAGTAGCTATCGTTCCTCAGCCCAACTGGCAGGATGACCTGCGTGACTTCAAAAAATTTGGTCAACCCAAACTATTTTTTGGCGTTACTTCCGGTTGCATGGACTCTATGGTCAACCATTATACCGCAGGTAAACGCAAACGCTCCACTGATGCCTATACGCCTGGCGGTGAAGCGGGCTTTCGCCCAGATTATGCAACCACCGTCTATTCCAAAATTCTTAAACAACTTTATCCGGACGTTCCTGTCCTGATTGGGGGCATCGAAGCGTCTTTGCGTCGCGTCACACACTATGACTACTGGTCTGACAAGTTATTTCCTACTATTCTCAAAGATACCGGTGCAGATTTGCTGGTTTACGGCATGGGCGAACCACCCTTGCGGGAAATCGTACGCCTCCTTCAAAGAGGAGTACCTTTTGATTCTTTACGCACCATTCCTCAAACAGCTTTCCTAGCTGCAGACGAAGAGGATATCCCTAAAAACAAAAACTGGGAAACGTTTTGGCTCAATAGCCATGAGCGTTGCCTAAAAGATAAAGTCGCGTTTGCCTCCAATTTTAAAGTCATCGAGCAAGAATCCAACAAAGTAAATGCTCGCAGGCTCGCACAAAAAATCGGAGAACAAGCACTGGTCATTAATCCTCCTTATCCGCCAATGACCGAAGAACAGATCGATGCTTCGTTCGATCTGCCTTATACGCGTCAGGCACACCCAAAATACAATAAGCGAGGCTCTATTCCTGCTTACGAAATGATCCGCTTTTCTATCAATATGCATCGCGGATGCTTTGGCGGATGTAGTTTCTGTACCATTTCTGCGCATCAGGGCAAATTCATTGCCAGTCGTTCTGAAGAATCAATCATGAAAGAGGTGGAACAAGTGACCACCATGCCAGATTTTAAAGGCTACATCAGTGACCTTGGTGGTCCATCCGCCAATATGTATCGAATGAAAGGAAAAGTACAGGAAATTTGTGACCGCTGCGTCAGCCCTTCTTGTATCCACCCGGTCGTTTGCAGTAATCTCGATACCAGTCATAAGCCCCTGACTGAAATTTACCGAAAGGTAGATGAACACCCGAATGTCAAAAAGGCTTTTGTAAGCTCTGGTATTCGATATGATTTGTTGGTTGATGGCTACAACAAAAATACCGACGGCAGCGAAGATGAATACATGGAGCAATTGGTCACCCGTCATGTCTGTGGCCGACTCAAAGTTGCCCCCGAACATACTTCCGACGATACTCTAAAAGTGATGCGAAAGCCTTCTTTTAAACACTTCCATGAGTTTAAAAAGAAGTACGAAAAGATCAACAAAAAGCACGATCTCAAACAACCGCTAATTCCTTACTTTATTTCTAGCCACCCGGGTTCCAAAATGGAAGATATGGCCAACCTGGCTGCGGAGACCAAAGACATGGGATTCCGCCTGGAACAAGTGCAGGACTTTACACCTACGCCCATGACAGTGGGTACCGTGATCTATTACACCGGCTTGCATCCGTACACGCTCAAACCGGTATATACCGCCAGAGATCGAAAAGAAAAGAAGAATCAACACCTCTTTTTCTTTTGGCACAAACGCGAAAATCATCAACTGATTCGCGAAAAGCTCAAAAGTATTGATCGTGAAGATTTAATCGAAAAGTTGATCACCGAAAAGAAAAAACACCACAAACGAGAGCAGCTGAAAAGCCGTAGTCGCAAAAACAAAACTGGCAGAAAAGGTAAAAAGCGCAGATAAAGCTGCTGAAATTGTCCTCTTAAGACAAGTACCAGGCACTTATTAGCCCTGACAAAGCGGAATTTGGCAGAAAGAAATTCTATATTTATAGGTAGTAAACTATAGATTATGGATTCGTGCAAGCTACCTATCTGCCTGATTTTAATTTTCCTTTTTTGCAATGGCATTCACCTGCATAGCCAGCAAGCTATTCCGATTACGGACTTTATCTCGCCGGGTGATGCCTCTACTTTTGGACAAGAACTAGAAGGCATAGTCGCCAAATCAGACAATAGCCTGCTCTTTACCATTCGTACCACCGATAGCCGTTGGCAGTTGTGGCATACCAATGGTACCGAGGCCGGCACATACCTGCTCCAAGAATTTGATGCAAATACAACCTTTAATCATTTTGTTCCATATAACAATGGCTTTGCATTTATTGTCAATCTGAAAGAAGTCTGGTTTACAAATAAAACATCCGGCGGAACTTATGAAATCGCTAAATCAGAAGACTTTTTGCTAAAAATGGTCTTGTTTGAGGGGCGTTTACATATCGGTACCAGCGAAGAAGAAATCCTCATATACAACCCAGAACAGGGAGCATTAACACCATTGATTACCTCCTTTTCAAACGATTACAGTATTCTGGACATGATTGTACTTGATGACCAGTTGATCACCCTTGCGGGAAATGAACAAGGCCGAGGTATTTTCACCTCTAATGGTAATCCGGAGCATGCAGAGTTTATTCACCTGATCAATAGTGGCAATGAGTTGTTTCAGTCGACGCTTATGACCATAGTCGACGATAAAGTTTTTTTCTTTTACAAGTTTTCGGGTAATCCAGGCAATTATTTCCTGTATGTCACCGATGGTACGCCAGAAGGCAGCAAACAGCTTAACGAATTTGAGTTCAATAGCCTGAATACCAACTTTCTGCGCCGACGTGCTACCTTAGGTTGGCAGGGTAAATTTTACTTTAATGCGCAAATACTCGGAACCAGCTCCGGCAATGATGCCCTTTTTGTATCAGACGGAACCCTGGAAGGCCTTCAACAACTAGATCCGAATCCATCCATCAACCTTCGTCCTTCTTACTTGACACCTTATAATGATCGCTTATACTTCAGGGGGGACTTTTGCTGCTATACCTTTGGAATATACAGCACAAATGGAACACTTGATGATACGTCCTTGGACATATCAGGGGAAGGTCTTGGAGGAGGTGTTGGCTTTGGAGGTGAAGATATAGTTGTTTTTGATGACCTTATGTACTTTGCTGCTTTTCGCAATGAAACGGGTTATGAGCTATGGCGTTCGGATGGCTATTCCAGTGGCACGGAGGTGATTGATATTGTGCCGGGTACAGGTGGCTCTTTTCCTTCTGCAATCACCATTCTAAATGACAAATTAATTTTTGAAGCTAATAGCCCTTCTACTGGGCGCGAACTTTTTGTTTTGGGCGAGTGTACCGAAGGTAACCTCACAGAATTGACGACCGGTATCTGCCCGGGTGAGACCTTTACATTTGGTGACAACCAAATCAGTAGCCCAGGTAG
>JALEHC010000053.1 GCA_022763215.1 Saprospiraceae bacterium | reverse complement strand
TGAAATCCGAAAATTATAATTTATTCCCACAGATGTGGGGCAAGAATTGCTAATGTAGGGAGTTATTCCAGCAAAATAAAAAAGAAATGAACTTTGATACTCAAATTGCCTGCTGTTACACATCTAAAACAATACTTCAAACCAGCCACCCTACGTTTAGCATTTTGTTAAAAAAACTAGATTCCGGTCATCAAACCTGTTAAACTTTTCCTATTTCTGCCTTCACGCCATTCGGCGGACAGGTTCGGCACATGAAAAAGTGGCTGATAACTGTTGTATTTCTGCTTATTAAAACGATACACAGATGTCTAAATTCTTGTCTATTCTCGGTGGCTTTATCATTTTTTTATGGTACATCAACTTTGATGCAGAAGCCTATTTATTGAAAAAACAACAGGAGCAAGCGAGTGAAACGAGCACCGCTCCACCCCAAAGTCAATCTTTTGCTTTTCCACTCAAGGACAAATCACTACAAGATGTCATTAGTGGTTATGGGGATGCCCGCAACGGTGGTAAGCGCCTACATGAAGGCATTGACATTCCGGCACCAAAAGGGACGCCCGTTTTTGCGGTAGCCGATGGCCAAATTATCAAAGTGGCCAATAAAGGAAATGGTGGCAAACAAGTCTGGCTAAAAGTAGATTCTCTTCGTTTTTTTTATGCTCATTTAGATGACTGGAAAGTCAAAACTGGCCAATTTGTAAAACAAGGAGATATCATCGGCACTGTCGGCAATACCGGAAATGCACGCCATACCTTGCCCCATTTGCATCTTGGGCTGTACGTTGGTCGAAGAAAAACAGTTGATCCTAGCTCTTACTTTGGTAGGGAATAAGGGCGCAGAGAAAATCTCTGCTTTCATTTAATGGCTTTTTTGATCAGCTTTCTTGCCCAATCATAATGACTGGAAGTTGCAGAAATAAAGTATGCTCCCAAAGAAGTGCTTCCAGTCCATTTATACCGCTTCTTTTCAAATAATTCTTCATTGGTATGTTGGTCAATCAATTCCATTAATTGTTTATGGCTCGTTTGGAATAGTTGTTTTGCTTCTGCCAAAGTAGTTTGTTGATAATTCTCCCAAATCCATTTATTCAATTCTGGAGTTGTTTTCCAACTATAACCTTTGGCCGGCATATCTGGCTTTTGGCCTGCCATACCCACTTCATACCAATTCAAAAACATCAAATGCCAGTGGTGCAAATGGCTGAGTACATCTCTGATATTCCTGTTCATCGTTCCTGGTGGAAATTCTTGTTCTTGTTCGGCTATTGAGCGTTTCTCTATGAGTTGGTTTAGCTTTTCACAATTTTTTTTGCTTTGCTGCAATAATTCAGCTTTGGATTTTGGTCGTGGCATGTCTGCTTATTTTTTAAAAAGATAAAAACTTCTTTTTTCAGAGGAATTGACTTTTATTAGTTTGGTAAGTGTTATTTATAATCCCTGCCGGTATCTGCTTGCCATTTTCAGCGAAAGCTGTACCTTCAAGGACCAATTTTTATCCAAAACGGACCAAAATAAACAACAAACATGGCTAGAAAAATACGCATGGGTATGGTAGGCGGTGGCATCGGTGCTTTCATTGGCGGCGTACACCGTATGGCTGCAGCCCTGGACGGACAAATCGAACTGGTTTGTGGTGCTTTTAGCAGCAAACCCGACAAATCAAAAGCTTCAGGCGAAGCATTCTTTTTACCTGAAGATCGTGTATACGGCAGCTATGCCGAAATGATTGAACAAGAGAAAAATTTGTCGGAAGGCGAACGCATGGACTTCGTATCCATCGTAACCCCCAATCACGTACACTTTGGCCCAGCCAAAATGGCACTCGAAAATGGCTTTCATGTGGTTTGTGACAAACCGCTAGCTTTTAATATGGAGGAAGCGCTAGAGCTTGAAAAACTGGTTGAGTCAACCGGGCTTATCTTTGCTTTAACGCACAATTATACAGGCTATCCGATGGTAAAACAAGCCCGTGCCATGATCAAAAATGGTGAGCTTGGCAAAATCCGTAAAGTGGTCGTCGAATACCCACAAGGTTGGTTGTCTACCAAATTGGAAGATACCGATTCGAAGCAAGCTTCTTGGCGTACCGACCCAAAACGCTCCGGTATTGCTGGTGCGATGGGCGATATTGGCACCCATGCCGAAAACTTGGCCGAATACATCACTGGCCTGCAAATAACGGAGTTATGTGCTGACCTAACGGCCTTTGTAGATGGCCGTGCCCTCGACGATGATGGTAACGTGCTACTTCGCTTTGATAATGGTGCAAAGGGCATATTGCATGCAAGCCAAATTTCAGCTGGAGAAGAAAATGATCTGAATATCCGCGTATATGGCGAAAAAGGTGGCTTGGAATGGCGTCAAATGGAACCGAATACACTGGTTGTCAAGTGGCTCGACAAACCTAAACAAGTCATGCGTACGGGCTTTGGAGACCTGCACCCAGCGTCATTGGCTGCCGCTCGTATCCCAGCTGGTCACCCAGAAGGTTATCTGGAAGCATTTGCAAATATATACCGCAATGTTGCCGCTTGTATTCGCGCTCGCGTGGAGGGAACAAAAGTAGACCCAATCCATGAAGACTTTCCAACAGTAAGTGATGGTGTGCGTGGAATGCGTTTTATTGAACGTGTAGTTTACGCCGGCAGTAGCGAAGAAAAATGGGTTAAGTTTTAGCCAAACACGACTGCAAAGCCCGCTCGACGGGCTTTCTTTTTAAACCTTTCCCAATAAATACCACCTTACTTTGGCGTTTCTCGCCTTCTTCCCAAGCTGCTCCTTTCTGAAAAGCGGAACTGGTCTTGACCGACTGAAAAATCATACGTTCGGGATGATCTTTAAAATGAAAAATTCCTTTGATACGGTAAATATTCTTGCCTTGAACCATGAGTAGGACTTTCGTCCAATGCATAAATGTCAAAAAATCAAATGGCGCGTCGAAAGTAAAACTTTGCGCAGCTACTCCGGTCAGGTGATCATGTGTTTCGTGATGGCTATGTGCTACCTTGTGGCTTACTTTTTCAATATCGTAGGCTTGCAGATGCAAAATGTCCGTTTGAGTTTGTCCAAAATCAACGCGTTCCATCTCTGCAAACGGATTCATTTCTCTGAGTTTGGCTTCCAGTTGCTGCAATGCAGCTTCCTCCGTTTCTGATTGTTTATTGATTAAAAAATAATCAGCAAACGTCACTTGTCGACGGGCTTCCTCTTGTTCATCAAACGATTCGATGGCGTGTTGCGCATCAACCAGGCAGATAGTCGCATTGAGCTGAAACACTTGCTGAATGGCCGGATCAGTCACAAATGCAGCAGCTATACCATCTGGCTCGGCCATGCCCGTCGTTTCGACGAGTAAGTGATCAAATTTCTTTTCAGAATTCACGAGTTTGTGTAGGGTATCTACCAATTCGTGATTGAGGGTACAACAAATACAACCATTCGACATTTCAAAAATGCCTTCATCGACATCGACGACCAGCTCTTGATCAATACCAATATCGCCAAATTCATTTTCGATAATCGCAAACTTTTTATCAGGGTATTGCTCGATCAGGTGATTGAGCAAAGTCGTCTTACCTGCGCCGAGGAAACCTGTAAGGATAGTTACCGGAATTTTCTGCATTTAGTTGTCGTTTGGATGTATACTACTCTGTAACCTAAATTTCTTAGCCTTTTGAGTCTAAAATTTTGTCCAACTCTGCGTTGCGTACTCGCCTTGATAGCTATCCCGATAATTATCGGGATCAGGCTCCGCCGCGCCTTGATTTGAACAAAATTTTATTGCTTCAAAAAACTAATTAACCTAGATTACAGAGTAATACAATTTGCCGAAAGGCAAAGTTGAGAAAGTATAGCGAATAGTTTTCCACAAAAGGAAGGTACATCTAATCGCAAAAATAAAAACTAAAGCTCCTATTTACTGTTCCACCTTCAAAAAGGAATGCGCCTTGTTTTTATATTTTTATTGTTCGCACAGCAGGCTTTCGCCCAATCCAATAGCGATGAAAGCTGCAGCCCGATAAATCCGCCAATTATGAAATTACAGGAAGATGGCCGTTTTGAGGCCAAAAATGTATTTGGAGAAGCTCTTGAAAGTTGTTGCACAGACCCAATGACCGGATTTTACCGCGATGGCAAATGCGAAACCGGGCCACAAGACAGAGGTATTCATGTTGTTTGTGCGGTAGTTACCAAAGAGTTTTTGGAGTATTCCAAAAGCCGCGGCAATGACCTGATCACCCCCATGCCAATGTACAACTTCCCAGGCCTCCAACCTGGTGATGGTTGGTGCTTGTGCGCAGCTCGCTGGAAAGAAGCTTATGAGGCAGGCGTAGCTCCACCCGTCAAGCTTGAAGCAACTCATGAAGCGGCACTGAAAATAGTAAGTATGGAGATGCTGTTGGAAAAGGCAGTGCGACAGAAAAAAGAATAACCGGAGCACAAAAATTCGGCTCCGGTCTCCTGTTTGCTCAAGGCAAAACATCAATATTTGCTTTTATAGATTTGAAGCAAATCGTTCGTATTCTACAATTTTTTTGCCCCTTTTCGGGAATATTTCTCCCAATTCGCAGACATCCAAAATAAGAGCTGCCTGAGATTTACCTTTTCTCCAGATACCCGTAAAATAGGTCTTTCCTTTATGTCGGTAGGTTTCTACATCTACCAGATATTGGCTTCTGTGGCGCATGCGCAAAATCTCCATTTCCAGTTCGTTTAATGGCAAAGTAGTTACAGTCGATTCGGCTTTTCCCTTTCGCCAAACTGCAGCGTAGTAAACCTTATTTTTTTCGGTGTAAGGCTCCAGTTCCATCAGTTGATACCCCTGCTTTGCCATGCTTTCATTGATGAGTTCAACATTTCCTGCTGGTAACTTTTCCACGATAGAAGCCTTTCCTTTTACAAAAATGGCCGCCCATTTATTTTTCCCTTTCACCTGATAAACTTCGATGTCAGAAGGATAATAGCCTCTCTTTTCCCAATAATCGACTTTCTCCTTAAACTTTGTGTCACTTAGGTTGCGATTGACTTTGGTTTCGATCTTAGATTTATCAAATATTCCTTCCCATCGAGTATTTCCGTCTGTATCCACGTACACTTCCATGTCCAAGCACTGGTAGCCATGCTTTCGCAAATCCTTTATTTCTGTATAAAAGGCATCATACCGATAGTTACGTCTGATCAAGCTGGAATGTTGGCTGCCTTTTGAACTCACCAGAAATGCATCGTTAAGGTCTTGGCAATCATCATTTGATTTTTCGGTTGAGTTACAATCTAGGGCTAAAGGAGATGCAGACTGAAAAAAAGGAATATCCATTGCTTGGCCAATTCTACGAAATAGCCTTTCAATATTGGTATAAGAAGTATTCGTCAATATCACGATGGCAACATCATCGTAAGGGATGTATCCAAAATAATTGCGCACGTTGCGATGAATTCCACCATGTCCAATCACTGCTCGGTCGCGGTTGTTCGTGCCATTAAAGTATTGTTTGTAAATTCCGTATCTATACTTTCCATTATCAGGAATAGAGTCCCACATTCTTTCCGGATTTTTGAGTAGTGTTTTCTTCCAGAAAAGATGTTGTACAAAGGTGGTCAACTCTGAAATATTGGACTTCCATCCACCTGCTGGCAATACCCACCGAAAGTCCTCTGTCTCGCGCTCCGTAGGATCACTACAAATCTCACCAAAGCCTGCATAGGTGGAATCAATGTTAAAAGGATTCAAACCACATGCCTTTGCAATCGCATCGGCTTGCCGGACATAGCTCCCCCTTTTGGCCTCTACGACTGCTCCCAGCAAATTGTAAGCAAATGAAGAATAGACCGTTGTATCATTTGGGAATAGAGGCGTTCTTTTGAACACATTCATACTTTGGGCAGCATTCCAATCACTTTCTTCATCACGATAAGCATTTTCGTCATATTCAAAATCGAAATAATGCGGAATTCTGCTTTGGTGAGATAATAATTCGCCTATGGTAATTGCGGCTTTATCATGAAAATTAGGGTCGGTATCATCCAAAAAATCAGGAACTAAAAGTGCGGCTTTGTCGGTCAGTTTGAGTTTGCCTTCTTCGATCAACTGCCAAATTGCAACGGAAGTGAGTACTTTTGAAATTGATGCCCATCCAATATCTGTTTTAGTGGTCATTTTTTTCTTGTATTGCTCATCTTGATAGCCATAAGCATTAGTATGAACAACTTTTCCATTTTTAATAATTCCGATGGCCAGGCCATGAATATTTTGCTGGACTCTCTCGGCTTCAACCGCTTCGTCTACGGCTCTTCTAAGCGTGGATTCTGCAATTGTAATAACTTGTGCTATGGTCAGTACCGGCCATAGGAGGAGGCATGAAAAAATGATGCAATTTTTCATAATTGTTAATTTTAAATATTGATGAAAACAGGAATCGGTAGAATCAGCAGACTGATTCGGAAGGAATTGCAATTTCTTCAGCTTTCGCAAAATGGGTTTACTGTTGTGTTTTTCCGATATTTCAAAAGTGCATCGTTTCTACTATAAAAGCTAAATTTCAACCGACAACAAAAATACACTTTCTAGGATTAAGAAAAATAACCGAGCAACAAACCAACCAATTCAAAACACTACAAAACAACACCATACAAATATTATTTATCCAACTTTATTAACTTTCTGACGCCAATTTCAGATGAATAGCCAAGACCTTTATGAGCTGATCAATAGCCTAACGCCACACGAAAAGCGGTATTTCAAACTCGACATTGCCAAACAAGGTGGCGACCAAAAACAGTATGTACTACTGTTCGAACTTATCGATAAAAACAAAAGTGAACTCGAAAAGCAGATTCAACATACGTTTGGAAAAGGAAAAAACCTCACTGCTTTAAAGCAGTATTTATATGACAGCTTATTGAAAAGCCTTCAAAATTATCACTCAAAAAAACATATCCGGCTACAATTATTGGATGCCTCCCAAAAATTAGAAATCCTAATCATGAAAGGCTTGTATCGACAAGCCAAAAAAATAATCGATAAAATTCTGAAAATTAGTACACAACAGCACGAAGACATTCTCAAACTATATAGCCTCGACGCCCAATTGAAAATTTTCAGAGAATTGTTGCGCCAAGAACTACTACTCGACCACAATACGATCTTTCAGGAATTATTCGGTTTGCTAGACCAGCTACAGAAAGATAAAAAACTAGCAGCCATGGCATGCCGCTTGCTGGTTATGAACCATCGCCAAGATCGGACTTTATCTCAGGCAGATCGAAATGCAGTACTTCAGCTTATTGAAGAAGCAAATCAACTGAAAATCAACCAATTAAACGCACCTCATGTCACAACTCGATTATTCCAATTTTTGGGTTTTGCACATAGTATGCTGGGTAATAATAAAACTGCGATTACGTACAAGATTAAGTCTATCCAAAATATCCAACAATCAGAACAAACTGATCAAAATACCACAAATAGATATTTACATCAAATTATTAACCTGATCATCAGCCTGATTCGTCAACAACAATGGGAAGAAAGCGAATACTGGCTAAATGAACTCGAAACAGCTCATCAGCAAATTCTCAAAAGCAAGGTCAGGAAAATTCACTTTGAAGATCGCTTTCAGCCAGTCAATCTTCGTTGTTACCTCTATACCTTGTCGGGCGGATTTGAGCGGATTATCCATCTTATTCCGGACTTGAAAAAGGAGTGGTACGCAGATAAAAAACTAAGTACCAAGTATCCACTTTATTTTCTAAATCTCAACTACATTTTCGCTTACGCAAATTTTGCCGTCCAGAATTTTGAGGTAGCTCTAGATTGGTTGGAAGAACTAAGAAAAATAAAAAAATTACCTCCCAAACATCCTACTAATCGCGCTTCCAAAATTTTAGAAATAGCGGTCCACTTCGAGCTTGGAAATTACATCCTTCTTGAAAGTCTGATCCGCTCATATCAACGCTGGCTTACCAAACTCCAAAACCCTACCGATTTTGAATTAATGATGTTGGAATATTTCAAACAATTGATCAAAGAAATACCAGAGCAAAAAGATTTATATTCAGAATACTTACCCATTTTCCAAAAGCAAAAAAAGGATGAAACAGCTTTATTCCTTCGAGAATATTTTGACCCTGTAAGTTGGCTGGAAGCCAAAATTAATCAATCGACTTATGCACAAGCCTATCGAAAAAATGTTAAGTTAGTCAACTAAATTCATCTGGCTTGAAAGCATCTGCCTCCATCTTGTTATTACTTTCTCTACTGCTACCGGTAGCAATAGCCTACGGCTGGTTGCACTATCAGAAATGGCAGGTACAGGAGGCGGTCAAACACCAACTTCAAGAAGGTGCCGAAGAAAGCGAACTAGTCGAACTGCGCTTTTCAAAAGCAGAAATCCAGCGCCTTCTCCGCTGGGAACACAGCCGCGAATTTGAGTACCAAGGCCAAATGTATGATGTTGTAAAAATGGAGTCTACCAGCGATAGCGTCATATATAAATGTTGGTGGGATAAAGCCGAAACACGACTCAATCAACAATTGGCGCAACTTTGTCGAGCTGCACTTCAGTCTGACACCAAACGACAGGCACACCAGCAACAATTATTCTGGTTCTTCAAAACGATTTACCCTCCAGCTCTGACAAACTGGTCATTCATCCCCTTCCCTTTTCCTAATTTGCGGAAGCCTGAGCTGGCAGTATCGCTGCGCAGTCAGCACTTTCCACCTCCAACTCCTCCTCCGCGCTTTTGCGCGACATATCGTTTCTAAAAAACCTAAAGCATGCTTTAGGTCGCTTTGTTATTTGGTTTAACCAAAATCATTCCTAATGAAAAAGTATGTTTTGTTAGGTTACTATTTGGTATGTAGCACTATGCTATTATGCCAGACTTTAACCATTATTCATAAAGATTCGGCTATGCCTATTATCGGGGCTACCTTGCTGAGTTCATCGCCGCAAGTAACCGCCGTGACCAATGCCAATGGCCAGGTTGATATTTCGGCTTTCGCCAAATCTGACAAAATCGAAATTCGTTCACTTGGCTTTCAAAGTATAATTGCTTCGTATACAGAATTGCAACGACTCGATTACAAATTGCAGATGGAGCCCGCTAATTTTAATCTGGAAAATGTTGTAGTATCTGCTACTCGCTGGCGGCAATCTTCTGCCAAAGTACCTTCCAAAATTATTTCAATCCGGCCAGAAGAAATTGCACTTCAAAATCCTCAAACGGCCGCCGATTTACTTGGCAACTCCGGCAAAGTCTTTATCCAAAAAAGTCAACAAGGTGGTGGAAGCCCAATGATACGTGGCTTTGCCACAAACCGATTGATTTATGT
>JALEHC010000387.1 GCA_022763215.1 Saprospiraceae bacterium | reverse complement strand
TATATGAATGACCACGGAATTATGGTGCGGCCCGTTTGGGATTTGTTAAACGAATTAGGCTTGTTTGATGGCATACAATATGGTGATTTGGCGACAGCCAAAGACATTGCAGACCGATTAGTGAATCTACCAAGTAGTGTTTTGTTACATGAGTAAAATTCCAATCATACTAATCGGGGGAGGAGGGCATTGTCGCTCTGTAATTGATGTTATCGAATCGGAGAATCGTTATCATATCTTGGGAATACTTGATTTCCCGGAAAAAGTGGGCGAAAAAGTATTAGGGTATGATATCATCGGTACTGATTCGGAAGAAGAACTGAAAAGTCTGCTACCTAAGTGTGAAAATTTTCTACTGACCATAGGACAAGTAAAATCTGCAAATCTTCGTATCAAGTTATTTGATCGTATTCATAAAATAGGCGGGAAGTTGCCGACTATTATTTCGCCCTTAGCGAAGGTCTCTCGTCATGCTCAAATCGGGGAAGGAACGGTCGTACACCACTTTGCCTGTGTGAATGCAAATGCGATAGTGGGAAAAAATGGTATTATCAATACGGCTGCACTGGTCGAGCACGATGCCATCATTGGCGATCATTGCCATATTGCTACACGTGCTACAGCCAATGGCGAAGCACAAGTCAAAAAAGGCTCAATGCTGGGTAGTCATTCCTGCCTACTTCCTACGGTCGTTTTACCCGAAAACAGCCTACTAGCCGCCGGAAGTGTTTTGACGAAAAGCCCCGATCAATCTGGAGTCTATATCGGACAACCTGCAAAAAGATTACAAAAATGAACCACACCATTATTATAGCAGAAGCTGGCGTTAATCACAACGGAAGTCTCCAAACCGCCAAGCAATTGATTGATGTTGCCGTAGATGCGGGTGTTGACTTTGTGAAATTCCAAACTTTTAAAGCCAAAAAACTGGTCAGTGCTGCCGCGAAAAAAGCAGCTTACCAACAAGCAAATACCGGCGATCAAGATGACCAACAACTGGCTATGCTTCAAAAACTCGAACTCTCTGAAGCTGATCACGATGAACTAATCGCTTATTGCCATCAGAAAAACATTAAATTCCTGAGTACAGCCTTCGATACAGATGGTCTGCATTATCTCAATGAACTAGGTTTGGATAGATTTAAAGTGCCAAGTGGTGAAATTACTAATTATCCATACCTAAAAACATTGGCAAAACTAGGCAAACCCATCATTTTATCAACCGGAATGGCTACCCTCGGAGAAATCGAAGGTGCACTGACATTGTTGACTTCCGAGGGCCTCACAATGGATCATATCACCGTTTTACATTGCAATACAGAATATCCAACACCAATGAAAGATGTCAACCTCAACGCTATGTTGACCATCCAGCAAGCTTTCAAGGTCGCCATTGGTTATTCTGATCATACTCTTGGTATCGAAGTTCCTACCGCTGCCGTTGCACTAGGTGCTACTGTGATTGAAAAACACTTTACACTCGACCGCAATCTACCCGGACCAGATCATCGAGCATCGCTCGAACCAACAGAACTAAAAGCCATGGTGCAAGCCATTCGAAACATCGAACTGGCGAAGAGTGGCGATGGTCGTAAACATGCAAGTGAGAGTGAGCGTCCGAATAAACCCATTGCTCGTAAGAGCATCCATCTTAATCGCCCGGTACAGGCCGGACAAACCATTACCGAAGATGATTTGATTCCTCTTCGACCAGGTACTGGCATTTCCCCAATGGAATGGGAGCGAGTTATTGGGCGAACTGTAAGAATCGATTTACCGGCAGGACATCAATTATCATGGAGCGATATACAATAAAATTAGGCATATTAACCAGTTCGAGAGCAGACTTTGGTATTTATCAGCCCTTGATTCATGCACTCAAGCAGGATGCGCGTTTTGAGGTAGAGCTCATTGCCTTTGGCACCCATTTGTCTCCTTATCATGGTCGGACCATCGTGGCCGTCGAGGCCGAAAAACTACGAGTACATCAAGTATTTGGCATGCCATTATCTGATACGCCAGAAGCTATTGCCAATGCTTACGGCCTCATTACCGCCAATTTTGCGCAGTTTTGGGCGCAGCACTCCTTCGACTGGGTGTTGGCATTGGGCGATCGTTTTGAAATGGCCGCAGCCGTACAAGCGGGCATCCCGCAGGGCGTGCGCTTTGCGCATTTGCACGGTGGAGAGACGACACTGGGTGCGATTGACAACATATATCGACATCAAATTACGCTGGCTTCACAGCTTCATTTTGTAGCGACACCCGCTTTCGCTAAACGGGTAGCAAGCTTGGTAGAAAAGGACAACAATATTCACTGGGTAGGCGCATTGAGTCTATCGGGTATTGAATCCTTGGTGTTGCCATCTTGGGGCAAAGTGCAAGAGCAATTCCGAATAAAGGCAGAAGATTTTGTTTTAGTCACCTTTCATCCCGAGACAGTCGCTTTTGAAAAGAATCAGGCTTATAGCCAAATTGCCGCAAAAGCATTGGAAAACTTAGCCCAGGAGTACGCCATTGTCATTACAATGCCTAATGCCGATACGGCGGGTTCGCTTTACCGCGATGCTTTTATGGCTTTCGCCAAATCATACCCAGAGCGGGTATTTTTGGTAGAAAACTTTGGTCGGCTCAATTACTTTGCCGCGGTCCGGGCCGCTCGTTTTCTGCTTGGCAATACTTCAAGTGGTATTATTGAGGCTG
>JALEHC010000386.1 GCA_022763215.1 Saprospiraceae bacterium | reverse complement strand
TCAAAAGGTTAAACTTTTGTTTTCTCAAAAGTAGTATGTAGGCGGTGTTGGCATCATTTGTTATCTTCAAATGAATTAAAACACCAACAATGAAAGCTTTCTACTTTAGTGCTATTTGTTTATTTGCTGGCCTAAGTTTGTCGGCCCAGTCTACCGCTATTCGCGTTTATGAAATTTTGCAGGAAAAATGCGTGAGTTGCCACGGCAATGCTGCTCCGGAAGCAGGCCTTGACCTCGAGGGCAGTGGAGCCAATATTTCTGCAAAAATGGCGGATGTTTACAATAATTTGGTCGGCCAAGTGCCTGCTAACGAAATGGCTGCCGCCAAAGGTGATCAGTACATCTATAAAGGTCGTATGGATCGCAGTTTCCTGTTTCGCAAAATCAATAATGGACTAGATGATTATTTGCCAGCTCTTGAGGAAGGAGAAGGGCAACCTATGCCAGCTTATGGCGCTTCCGCGCAATTGACAGATTTTGAAAAGGAATTGATTCGGCAATGGATTTTGTATGGTGCGCCAACAACTGGTACCGTAGTGGACGAAGATTTGTTGACCGATTATTATATTCAGGGAGGTAATGAAGCTTTTCCGGATGGCGTGCCAGAAGCTCCGGCTCCTGAGGAAGGGTTTCAGATAAAAATGGGACCATTTTTCTTACAGCCTGGAGGAGAGGTTGAATACTTCACCAAGTATCAACTCGATTTACCAGAAGACCAGGAAGTGGTCCGTTTAGATATTCAAATGTCTAATTACTCTCACCATTTCATAATGTATGACTTTCCGAATGGTAATCCAGGTTTTATTCCGGATGGGTTGCGCCTTGAAGCAGATCATACGGACATTAGTCTGGTAGCTGCGGTGCAGGAACCAACTGATTTGCGTTTGCCGCAAGGCACGGCATTCCCTTGGAACTATGACCGAACCTTGGATTTGAATTCTCACTATATCAATTATTCTGCGACTCAGCCGTATAAGGCCGAAGCTTATGTAAATGTTTATACCCAAGAAGCAGGAACTGCTGCGCAGGAAATGAAAACGGCACTTATCGCCAATACGGATATCTATATTCCGAATAGTGGTAATGAAATTACTCATAGTCAACAATTGACGTTCAATTTGGGGGAAATTTTCCTTTGGGGGATGATGGGGCATACGCATCAGTGGGGAACAGATTATAAAGTATACCACCGTCTATTGGGTGGACAAAAAGGCGATTTGCTCTATGATGCATCTTGTGCATTGGGGATTCCTGGCTGCGTATCGCCGTACTTCGATTATCAGCATATTCCGATGCGATATTTTGAGCCGCTGGAACCCATAACGATGAATTTTTTCAATGGCTTAATACATGAAGCTAAGTGGGTTAATAATGGCAACCAGCCAGTTTGGTTTGGACCAACCTCTAATGATGAGATGATGGTATTGGTGATGATGTATACCGAAGATACTACCGGCATTATTACACAATTGGAAGAATTGCCTGATCTGCAATCAGCTATTCGAGTTGCTCCCAACCCAATGGAAGTGCAGTCGCAGGTGAGTTGGCCTGAACAACTACAGGCAGTGCGTTATGAATTGTTTGATGCGGCAGGGCGTCTTCGTCGAGCTTCGCATTTGCCGAAAGGCAGCACTTCATTTGAGCTTGAAAAAGGAGCACTGGAGTCTGGGCTATTCTTTTTGCGAGTATTTACAGAAAATGGTAGCTTGCACACGGTAAAGTTGCTCGTGCGATAATTTACCGGGAAAGATAGTTTTCGCAAGCAGTTCTTGAGGTGCAAGTCTATTTGTGTAGCTTTGAGAAAAGGCTATTTGAACTTTAAAAATGCATGCTAATTTGAGAAAACTATCTTTCTTTCTGTTGTTTTACCTTTCGGTAAATATAGGTCTGGTCGGACAAGCCGAAAATTCGGAGGGTGTCAAAGTAGGTTTAGCGCTAAGCGGAGGTGGAGCCAAGGGTTTGGCACACGTTGGCGTACTAAAAGTGTTGGAGGAAGCCGGCATTCGGCCGGATTATATCACTGGAACAAGTATGGGGAGTGTGATTGGCGGACTTTATGCTATGGGGTACGATGTAGCTACCCTGGATAGTTTGGTACGCGCACAAGACTGGGATCGGGTGATGAGCGATCGAATTCCATTGGATGAAGTGGTCATGGAGGAAAAAATCTACTTCGAAAATGAGTTAATTGAATTTCCGTTTGATGGTATTCGGATAAAAGCTCCAAGTGGACTGATTTATGGGCAAGAAATATCAAAACTCCTCAATAAATTAACCTTACCGGCTTACGAAATCGAAAAATTTGAAGAGTTGCCGGTTCCATTTCAATGTATTGGTTCTGATATCGTAAAAGGGGAGGCACTGATTTTGAATGAGGGCGTACTCCCGGAAGCAATGCGAATAAGTATGGCTATCCCGACCGTTTTTACGCCTATTAAGCAGGATTCGATCTTGTTTGTGGATGGCGGTTTGATCCATAATTTTCCGGTAAAGGAGGTGAAAGATATGGGGGCTGACATCATTATCGGTGTTTATACCGGTCGTAAACTGGCAGATGAAGAAAACCTGGAATCATTTTCTGATATACTCCTGCAGTCTGTTTTTTTGCTGGGGATACAGGATGCAGAACTTCAGCAGGAGTTGTGTGATGTTTATATCGAACCAGAGTTGGGCGCTTATTCTGCCTTGGATTTTAACGAATATGACTCAATTATTCATAAGGGCGAGAAAGCCGCTCGGGTACAATTTGAGCGTTTGAAAGAGTTGGGACAGTTTTTGAAACAGTACCAAAAGCCTGCTAATAGGAAAACACCCAAAGCGGTAGACAGCTTGTTTGTGGATCAGATTGAAGTGGAAGGAAACCGCTTGGTGCCGACGAGTCAGATTCGGGGACGATTTGGGTTGGAGCCAGGGCATTATCATCGGGTTGATGAAATTGAAGCTGGTATTGATGCTTTGTTTGGCACCAATTATTTTAAGCGTGTAACCTATCGAATCCGAAAGCGGGCAGGTGAAAATATCTTGCGCTTGCGCCTGATCGAAAAAGCAGCGACCAATTTGCGGCTAGCCTTAAACTATGACTCTTACCTGGAAGCCGGGATACTTTTTAACCTTAGTTTTCGGAATTCTCTTTTGCCTGCTTCCCGATTTATTTTTGGTGCCAAGATAGCCGTTAATTATCGCTTGAATATGGATTACCTGAAGTATCTGGATGATCGTCAGGAAACGGCTGTCAAGCTAAATGTACATTTCAATAGAGATGAAATACCGATTTATCAGGATGGAATACAGAGTCAGGAATTCAGGGTATTTGATTTTTTGATGGATTTGCGGGCGCAGCGGCGTGTTGGTGATAATTTTTTGACGGGTATTGGAATTCAGCGAGAACAGCTATCATTTCGACCACAAGCAGGAACGAATTTAGAGTTTGAGAACCTCAACTACACCAATCATAATGTATATGCATTTGCTACATACAATTCGTTGGATCGGAATAACTTTCCCCGGGCTGGTACGCAAGTAGATTTAGTATTCAAGGGTATAAACCATTTTGATTCGAGAGTAAAATCATTTCAATCGACTAATCCGGTTGATGCCGATTCATTATTCAATAAAGAGACCTATTTCTCGCTCCGGTTTCAGATGAAATCTTATTTGCCTACCGGTGAACGAAGTCAGTTTCGGGTATCTCCATTTTTGGGTGTGTTGTTTAATAGTAAGAATGCTTTTGAAGATTTCTTTTTAGTGGGATCACCAAGTGAAGTAAGTCGTCGATCGGTACCTTTTTATGGCTTGGATGCCAATGAGTTGGTAGCAGAGAGTATGGTAGGAGGTAATATTGGCTTTGAATATTTTGTAAGGGACAATCTGATGGTTAGTCTTGATGCGAGTGTCGGGTGGTTTTCCTTGCCATTGGGCTTCAGAAGTACTATATTACCAGTGCCTGATTTGTTTTTAGCCGGTACCGGGCTGACCTTTGGGTATGACTCATTTTTGGGGCCTATTCGTTTTTCGTTTATGTTGCCAGCTTATACAGAAGGCGGGATACCTGGTAAATTGCGCACATTTTTACACATTGGACACCGTTTTTAATTTATCTTTGTAAAGAGCGACTCAGTAACCAATAACCTTATTGAATAACGGTTAAATAATAACCTTTCGATGTCTTCTGGTTCTTTTGACGTATATTTTCGTTGTTCTTCAGTCGCGTAGCTAAGGCTATGCTCATTCATCACGCCTTAATCTACGCCAAAATTCCTACGAAGCTGATCGAAACCCTATTATTTGCCCGTTACTAAAAGAAATATTTTTTGGACTTCAATCTTGATTGAGAATGGAAACTTATGCATTAGCATTATCGTATGCGATTCCTGGTTTTGTCGTTTTAGTTATCATCGAATCAATTGCTGCCCGATTGATAGGGCGCAAGGTAAATAATGGAATGGATACCATTTCGAGCCTGAGTTCGGGTATGACAAATACATTGAAAAGCTTGATGGGCTTGTCGATCGTGATATTGAGTTATGATTGGATGGCCAGCAATTGGGCTATTTTTGACATTAAGTCAAGTTTGTGGCTGTATATATTGGCATTTATCGGTATTGATTTTGCCAGTTATTGGTCGCATCGTTTTAACCATGTTGTGAATGTATTTTGGAATCGTCACATAGTACATCACAGTAGTGAAGAATTTAATCTGGCTTGTGCTTTGCGCCAATCCATTTCGGGCATAGTGGAAGTCTATTTTTTCCTGTATATCCCCATGGCGATTTTGGGAATTCCCACGGAAGTGGTGGCGATAGTCGCACCCTTGCACTTATTTGCGCAATTTTGGTATCACACCCGTTTGATTGGCAAGATGGGTTTTCTGGAGCATATTATTGTAACGCCTTCCCATCACCGGGTACATCACGCCATTAATAAAGAATATATCGACAAAAACCTGGCTGCCATTTTTATTGTCTGGGACAAAATGTTTGGTACTTTTCAGGAAGAGTTGGAAGATGTACCTCCGGTATATGGTACTTTAAAGCCTGTAAAAACTTGGAATCCAGTTGTTATTAATTTTATGCATTTGTGGCAATTAATTAAAGATGCCTGGCGTGCTGAAAGTTGGTGGGACAAGGCGCGTATTTGGTTTATGCCAACAGGCTGGCGCCCCGATGACGTTAAGAAAAAATATCCGGTTGAGATTGTAACGGATGTATACAATCGGCCTAAGTACGACTCTAAAGCATCCGCTGCTTTATTGACTTGGTCGTGGTTTCAGTTGTTATTCCATCTAGGGCTGATGTACTATGCATTGATTTCATTCGGGAACTTTGACTATATGTATATCATGGCATACATGGTGTTTTTGTTTATTTCCATTTTTGCCTATACCTCATTGATGGATGGCCACATGATGGCTTTATTTTTTGAAGGCTTAAAAATGATAAGTGGACTAGGGTTGATCTATTTAATGGATGGCTGGTACGGTTTGAATGAAGTCATTGCCGGAACGAATCTGATTATTATCTCTTATTTGATTGCTTCCTTTGTAGCAACTGTCTATTTTCTGTTTTTGGAAAGAAAGCCTCGATTACAAGCTTCGGTATAAATCGGAGCAAAAATATAGGACAAAAAAAAATCCCTTCAAGTTGATACTTGAAGGGATTCGTGTGTTTAAAAGGGAAGAAAAACAGGGACTAGGACGTACCTAGTACCCTGTATAACCCCAAAAAACCAAATGAAAACAATCTACATATGAATGATCTTTATCAAAAGATATTGATTTCGATTTTCTAAAGTTAAAACAGGATTTCCTTAAATCTGTTTCTAAAAACTTTTGTATTTAACGCAAAGTTAACAGGAAAATTTATTAAAAGCCAATTTTCAAGTTCTTTTTAATTGTCATTATGACACATTTAGTGATTTAGGTGACAATTAAGATTAATCTGCGACAAAAGAATATTTCAATTCCATTGAACTGAGTGGTTAAATATATATTTTTCTACTGAACTAACAAAGGCTTCCCAAAAAAGTTGATGCAATTTTAACATAAATATTTTGACGAAAGTCGAATTTGCCAAATTATTCCCGGAGTCAAGTTGTGCCCTGATTTTTTAAAAAAGTATTTATGCTTATGCCTATATTTTCTTTCGACAGAACGATTGATACTGATTTGAAGTCTGTTTCTCTTCAAGATATTCTACAAAAAATGGAGTCCGAACAGTTTTTTGGAACCGAATCTGACTTTTATTTTTTGCGAAGCGACCATGCCCAACACTTGCTGCTTGGAAGGCCAAGAGATCGAGTCGTGCCCAAACAAACTTACGAATTTGAATACAAGGAAAAGGAGCAAAAAATACATATCAAAAGTCGTTTTGATACTCGCTTTCCTCGTGCTATATTGATGTACTTATTGCCGATATCTTTCCTTATTTTAAGCTGGAATGAGCTAACGCCAAAAATTTGGTGGAGCTTCATTGGAATGATACTGGTCTTTACTATTTTCATAATCCTGAGTTTTTATCTATCGTTAAGAGCAGGTTCACAAGAAATCGAACGAGCAATAGTGATCAGACTTAATAATATCTTGCGATCAAGAGGGTTTCAGGTTCCACTATAAACTCCTTCGATAATTGTTTTAATCAAAAGCACAGAAGATTGGCAAAAGTTAAAAAAGTATTTATCTGTACAAATTGTGGTGCAAGTTTTCCAAAATGGGAAGGCAAATGTAACTCCTGCGGGGAGTGGAATACACTACACGAAGAAGTGCTCGTAAAAGGAGATGCTTCCAAACAGGAAAAACGTAAAACCTGGAATACACAGGATGATATTCATCAAAATAAACCCATACCTCTTCCCGAAATTGTCGCTGGAGAAACGCCTCGATTACAACTTCCTGATGAGGAACTCAACCGCGTACTGGGTGGTGGAGTAGTACCTGGTTCGCTGGTCTTGGTCGGCGGCCAACCGGGCATTGGCAAGTCTACCCTTATGTTGCAAATGGCAATGCAGACCAAAGCCAACATATTGTATATTTCTGGCGAAGAGAGCAAAGAGCAAATCAAAATGCGGGCCGATCGGATTGCCGATCATCAGTCTGATTGTTATGTGCTTACCGAAACCAATACCAGCAAGATATTCAAACATATACAGGCCGTAGCCCCTGATTTGGTGATTGTAGACTCTGTTCAGACCTTATCCTCTCCACACATCGACTCTATGCCGGGGAGTGTATCTCAAATTCGGGAGTGCGCAGGGGAGTTACAGCGGTTTGCCAAAGAAACGAATACTTCCATTTTTATAATTGGGCACATCAATAAGGAAGGAAGTATTGCCGGACCAAAACTGTTGGAGCACATTGTAGATGCGGTTTTACAGTTTGAAGGCGATCAGCACTACACTTATCGGATTTTACGCACGATAAAGAATCGTTTTGGCTCGACCGATGAAATGGGCATCTACGAGATGCAAGCCAATGGCTTGCGCGAAGTAGCCAACCCTTCTGAGCTTTTGCTTTCGCAAAAAGACGAGGACTTATCGGGTAGCAGTATTTCTGCAACCATTGAAGGCATGCGTCCGATTTTGATCGAAACTCAAGCACTGGTCAGCACTGCGGTATACGGTACTCCTCAGCGTTCGGCTACGGGTTTTGACCTGCGCCGACTCAGCATGTTGTTGGCCGTATTGGAAAAGCGCGGTGGATTTATGTTTTCGCAGCATGATGTGTTTTTGAATATAGCCGGTGGTATTCGCGTAGACGATCCTGCAATAGACCTGGCCATTGTGAGTTCCTTGGTTTCATCTCTGGAAGATATTGCGATTCCTTCCAATCTTTGTTTTGCAGGAGAGGTCGGCTTGTCAGGAGAAATCCGTGCTGTAAATCGGGTAGAGCGTCGAATTCAGGAAGCAGCCCGCTTGGGCTTTGATCAAATTTTTATCTCCAAATACAATGTAAAGGGGCTTGATCTTGACCGCTATGATATCCGGGTAGTAACGATAGGCAAAATTGATGAACTAACGGAGCTACTTTTTGAATAATAGGCGGCAGGAGTTAATTTTCATGGGCTTGGTAGCCAATTGTAAATACTAAGTAGGGATCATAGCGTTGTGAATAGGTCAAATCAGAAGGGCTGTGCCAAGATGCAGCCATCGGTACATATACCTATTTTGTAAAATGGGAATATCTGGATCGGCGTGTACTTCACCAGGAAATACGCAAAGGCGATTTGGTATTAATTCGATGAGTAACAACTGAATTTCAGAATGTTTGTTAAATAGTTATGGAACAATTAGAAAATAAATCGGTCTTGTTTTTTGACGGCGTGTGTAACCTATGCAATGGGTTTATCCAATTTCTGATCACCCGGGATAAAAAAGGGATTTTTTCTTATGCTTCCCTTCAATCTGATTTGGGGCAAGCATTTATGAAAGATCAAGGCTTTGCGCCGGATGAGCTCAATACCGTTATTTTATATGACAAGGGCAAGATTTATACTCACTCAGATGTAGCCCTTCGTGTTGCTCAACAGTTGGGCGGGCTCTGGCCACTATTTTCGGTGTTTTATATCATTCCAAAGGGACTACGGGACGCCATTTACAATTGGGTTGCCCGGAATCGTTACCGATGGTTTGGTAAGAAGGAGCAGTGTATGTTGCCACGTCCTGAATGGCGGACTCGATTTCTTGATACTTAATCAAGTGCTATCCTTTTCTTTCGGCTTTTCAGCCAAATGCTGAACAAAACGACCTTTCTTTTCTTTAATGCTCATGAGTAGTTATCCATAATTTTGATCCGTCACTTATCCTGCTTACGCGCAATTTGCTGAATTTCATTCACTCATAAAATCACATCGCATGAATTCAAGCAGAAGAACATTTATTAAAAAGAGCAGCTTTGCTGCGACTGCTGCGCTATTGCCTTGGCAAAAATTATTCTCTCAGACCTTTAATAATCTGGATGCAGAAATGTACCTGATCCGGGACAAAGTAGGCGTCTACAAAAACAGAGGCGGCACAATTGGCTGGTTGATCGATCAAGAAGGTCTGGCTGTTGTGGATACTCAATTTCCGGATGCTGCGAAAGATTTGATTCAGCGCATACAGGAAAAGCAACAACGCCCGATTGATTTATTGATAAATACGCATCATCACGGAGACCACTCTTCCGGGAATATTGCTTTTAAAGGAATTGCAAAAAAGGTGGTTGCTCACGAAAACTCAAAAGCTAATCAACAAAGAGTAGCAGAGGAGCGCGGCAAAGAAGCCGAGCAGTTGTACCCAGATACTACATTTAGCGAAAGCTGGAGCCAGAAACTTGGCAGTGAAGTCGTAACCATTAATTACTTTGGAGCTGCTCACACCAATGGCGATAGTGTTATACACTTCGAAAATGCCAATGTAGCTCACTTGGGCGACTTGTTGTTCAACCGGCGGTTTCCATACATTGATCGCAGTGCAGGTGCTAATATCGAAAATTGGATAGAAGTGCTTGGGAAAATCCGTAAAACATACGATAAAGACACCATTTTCATTTGCGGACACGCAGGCGAAGGCCATGATATTACAGTAACTCGAAAGGATTTAAAAGCTAAACAAAAGTTTTTGAAGGCCCTGTTGAAGTATACCAAAAAAGGAATCAAACAAGGAAAAACGATAGCTGAACTTTCCAAAGCGGAGGTGATTCCGGGAGCTGAAGAATGGCAGGGTAGAGGTATGGAGCGCGTGATCACGGCGGCTTATGGCGAATTGACAGAAAACAAGTAAAAGTTCAACAAAAATAAGGCCTGGTGATAAGTTATGATCAGGCCGCTTTTTAGACAAAAAAATCGGTGATGAATAATACATTGACTTACATAGTCTAACAATGGTATTGCGCGATTTTTTTACTGCTTTTCAAATGCTTAAACAAAATATATTGGCCTTTTTTTCTTCCTCAAATTGGCAAAAAATCTTATCTTATTAGACTTGTGTTTTTATTGGGCTTTATTTTTATTTCATTGATTATCAGTATTTTGTGTTGGGTGTCCTGCCTTAACCTTCCCTTAACAGATAAATAACAAATAACTAATACGTGCAACTGAATCTTTTCGAGTTCTTTCAGGACATTTGTGGGAACAAAAGTTAAGAAAGAATATAAATACAGCTTCGAACATCCATCATTACATCTAGTTAAAAGGCTTTTTTTATAACACTTTTCTATCATATTACTTAAAACTATTTACACAATGAAAAAAATCTTACTTACACTGCTAAGTGGATTGTTTCTTTGCAATCTTGTAGCTCAAACTCCATTCTTGGAGGACATCGAAGTTCCTGCTGGTTATACTCCAGTTGAAGTTTTGATGCCTCAATCTCCACTAACTGCACAGGTTTTGTTCGTAGGTGGTGTTGACTGGGTAGAGACTACTCCTACTTATGGTAACCCTGCTGGCCGTGCTTACGCAAAAGAATGGCACGATTTTGTTGGTTTCACTCCAGACGAAACTGGCGAATCTTTGGGTTGGGTTTCTGTTAACCACGAATCTATTTACCAAGACAACCGCATCGGTGACGGTGGTGGTATGACTGCTTTCCGTGTTAGACGTAACGCTTTCACTGGTCAGCTAGAAGTAGTTGAGCAGACATTGGAAGACGGCCGTTCTGGTAAGTTTTTCAACGTTGATTTCGTTAACACTGTTGGTGAAACAGGTATGAACTGTGGTGGTATCACATCTGTAGTTGATGGTCGTATCTGGACTGCTGAAGAGTGGTTCCGTACAAGCAACGAATCTATCAACAATGGTAGCTACAGCGCTCCTGCATCTGCTGGTGGTTTCCCTAAGTCTCCAGGTGAGTCTGTAAACCAGGGTGTACGTGACATCGCTGACTGGACAATCTCTTCTGATATGCCAGAATATGATGGTCAGACAGTAGCGAAGTTCGAAAACTTCAACTACATGGTTGAGATCGACCCACGTCAGGCGAAAGCTATCCGTAAGCAGTACAACTGGGGCCGTCAGGGCTTTGAAGGTGGTGCTGTAACATTGGACAACAAAACTGTTTACCTAGGTGTAGATGCTACTCCAGCATGGTTCCTACGTTTCGTTGCTGACGAAGCAGGTGACTTCACATCTGGTACACTTCAGGCATACAAGCAGGACAATCCTGTAGGTCAGAGATGGATCGACCTTGATAACTCTACAATTGATGCTGTTAAGAATACACAGCAGCAAGGTGTTGAGGTTGGTGCAACTATGTTCAACCGTATCGAGTGGGTTACTATCGATCCACAAACTGGTAAAATCTATATGACAGAGACTGGCCGTGACAACCCAGGTTCTCGTTGGGCTGACGAAGCTGCTGAAGGTGCTGCATTTGCTCCTCACCACTTGGCAAGAGCTGCTGAGCAAGGTGTTGCTGACCCAGCTGACGGTGCTTACTGGGATTACTATGGTCGTGTATTGGTTTATGACCCAGCTACTGAAGAAGTATCTGTACAGATCGAAGGTGGTCCATTCTTCGCTGATAGCCCAGCTGAAGCTGATTACCCTACTAAGCACTTGTCAAACCCTGATGGTTTGTCTCACATCATCATCGATGGCCAGACTTTCCTTGTAATTCAGGAAGACTTGAACGGTACATCTTTCGGTCGTATGCCAGCTGGTATCTCTAACCGTATGTGTGAGTTGTTCTTGTTGAATGCTTCTATCGAGAACCCAACATTGGACGACTTGATCCGTATCACTGCTACTCCTGCTGGTGCAGAGGTAACTGGTGCTGTTTCTACTCCAGATGGTGCTTCTTTGATCATCAACTCTCAGCACCCATTGTCAACTAACCCATTCCCATTCAACCACTCTTTGACTTTCGCTATCAACGGTTTCGATCAGTTGACTGTGACTGATCTTCAGGAGCCAGAATGGGAGCAGACAACTAACTTGGAGATGTTCCCTAACCCAACTACTCGTTTGGTGAACTTCAACAAGCAGATTGATGCTGCTATCTACGATTCAAACGGTCAGCGTTTGAGCGTACACAGAAACGTAAACTTCATCGACGTTTCTGATCTTCCTGCTGGTGCTTATTTCATCCAGACAGAAGAAGGTGAAATCAAGAAATTGATCATCCAGTAATTATAGCTTCTAACGAAGTTAGAATATAATATACCCTTGGCACTCTCCTCCCTGAGGGGAGTGCCATTTTTCTTTGAGTTATTCAAAAAAACGATCTAGCCATGAAATACAAGATTCCCTTTGTGAGCCTTGCCGTTTTTGTTTTAGCCATTCTGCTCCACTCATTTGCCTCTTCGCCGGTAAAAACACCTCAGGAAGCACTGGATCAATTAAAAAAGTCTTTCCATGCTCAAATTGATCAAATGGGAACCAATATCGCTTTGTACCTCCAAAAAGCAGAGCAGCTTGATGGTTCCGAAAATGCATTAGTAGAACTACAAGACATACATTTGCAGACGCGATTGGCATTCAAGAAGATTGAATTCTTGCTCGAATACTACGATCGCGATGCCATGAAAAAATATATCAACGGCGCACCATTGCCAACTATCGAAAAACATGTGCCGGAAATTCGAGTTATTGAACCAAGTGGGCTTCAGGTGTTGGATGAACTGGTATTCGGAGATGCCCCTTTTGAGGAAAAAGAAGAAATAATAGCTCAGGTCAAAGACCTACAAAAATATTACGCACAAACAAGTGCCTATCAAAAAGGAGTTCGTATCGATCATCGCCATGTATTCGAAGCCGTACGCCAGGAGTTGATCCGCATTATGGCGCTGGGCGTGACGGGCTTCGATACGCCTGGCTCAGTCAATGCCATTCCGGAAGCGATGCACTCCATGACTGCCATCAAAGATGCCATGGGCGTGTATGTTTCTTTGCTTAAGCAAAAAGATGCTGCCTTTAGTGAAGAATTTGCAAGCGTTTTCGCGAAAGCGGTACAGTACTTGAAAGACCATAACGACTTTGATACTTTTGATCGCCTCACTTTCGTGAAATCCTACATCAATCCACTTTACGGCAAGGTGCGTGCAGCGCAGCAACTGCTGCAGGTCGAAACCGTTTACGAGGCTACCAAAACGCCACTGCCAACTCGTTATCATGCAGATCATATCTTTAGCGATGATTTTCTGAATGAAGATTATTTTGCAAATGTTAATAGTGAAGAGTTGAGTGATAAGCGGATTGAACTGGGAAAGTTATTGTTCTTTGATCCGGCATTGTCCAGCAATAATAAATTTTCCTGCGCCACTTGCCACCAACCAGATAAAGCTTTCACAGATGGCCTAGACAAAAGTCTGGCAATCAAGGAAGGCAAAAAGATTTTGCGCAATGCACCTACGGTGATCAATTCGGTATATGCTGAGCGTTATTTTTATGATTTGAGAGAGCCTTCGTTGGAGCGTCAAATTCGCCATGTAGTAGTGGACAGTTTGGAGTTCAATACCGACTTTTTTGAAATTGTAGACAAGCTTTCCGAAAGTGAAACTTATAAAAAGTTATTTGCGGAAGCGTATGCCGATCAGCCAAAATATCAGTTATCAAAATGGTCTGTATCAAATGCATTGGCTTGTTATGTCGTTAGTTTGAGTTCTTACAACAGCCCATTCGACCAATATGTGAGAGGCGAGCGCGACGACTATCCAGAAGCAGCAAAGCGAGGATTTAACCTTTTTATGGGCAAAGCGGCTTGTGGTACTTGCCATTTTGCGCCTTCTTTCAACGGGCTGGTTCCTCCGATTTATGAAGAATCTGAAACGGAAGTACTGGGCGTTCCGGCAACGACCGATACGATTAATCCTCAAATTGATCCAGACCTGGGCCGTATGATTAGTACACGACCACAGGATGAAGCTTATTTTTATGCTTATTCTTTCAAAACACCTACGGTGCGAAATGCCGCTTTAACTGCACCTTATATGCACAATGGGGTTTACGAGACTATGGAGGAAGTGATTGACTTTTACAACAAAGGTGGTGGACTTGGTCTGGGAATCGACATTCCACATCAAACCCTACCGGGCGATCCACTGAATCTTAATAAGCAAGAAGTACAAGATTTGATTGCCTTCATGGAAACTTTGACGGATACGAT
>JALEHC010000385.1 GCA_022763215.1 Saprospiraceae bacterium | reverse complement strand
GTGTTGGTACTAATCGAAGGGCATATGAGCTACCTGATTTATTTTGCAGGTGGAATGCTGGCTTTTCTGTTTTTCCGACCTACGGTCGATAAGTTTATCAACGACTATCAGCTCAGTGCTTCGGAGCAGGCTGAATTGCGTTCGGCCCTTTCTTGATCGGTTGGAACTCATTTGCCGCAAAGGCAAACGCGCTATAAGAAGTTCTGCATTGCCTCAAGCAAAGCAGTTGGCTTTTCTTCTATGACTAAATGTCCGCTATCGGGAATTACCTGTAAGGTTGAAGTTGGAATCATTTTGGCTAATTGCCTACCCTTTTCCAGTGGAATCCAGGTATCTTCAGCACCCCAAAGGATGAGAGTCGGAATATCAATAGTAGAATATTTGGGTTGTACTTCATCTGTAAATCCGGAATTTGCTTGCGCAATCTGCCGATAAAAAGCAGCTTTGCCTTCCGCACTTAGCCAGGGTCGCAGAATGCCATCAATCGTAGCTTCTGGCAAAGGCTGATGGGCTGCTGTCTTGATATAAGCCTCGACCACTGCCCGATGAATATAGTCTGGTAAGCCTGCAAATGCCGCTTCATACTGATTGACATGCTTAAAAAAGGACGAACCCCAAGGCGATATCGCCACCGGATCAATCAGGATTAGTTTTTGATATTTTTTGTGCTCTAAAAGCAGGGTGCGGAGCACAGTTGTCCCACCAAAATCATGGCCGACTGCAATGGGATTCTCCAGCTCCCAGTAATCGAGCAAAGCTGCCATAAGCCGGTTTTGAATACGCAGCGATACATCCTGCCCTTTTTGATCAGATTGTCCGTAGCCCAGAAGATCAAAATAATACACCTGAAAGCGATTTGCCAAGCCCTTGATCAAATGTCGAAGGTTGAAAGACGACCAGGGCGTGCCATGCACAATGACGAGCGGAGCACCTTCGCCTTGCACATCCCAACGAACGGTTCTTCCCTCAAAATCAAAAGTCTTTGAAAGTGACCAAGTGTTCATTATTTAGCTTTGAAATGTCTTTTTCCCTTGCGGGAAATGAAACTCGTCAGATTAGTCTACATTTCGGCCACCTTTGAGTTCTTCCTGATACTCTTCCAGCAATTCCCATTCTTCATTGGCGGCTAGGCGCGCCTGTGCCGGCCAAGTACCCGGATCGTGAATACGGTAGCGGTCACCCGCTTCGTCGAGGATATCACGTAGTTGAGCCACTTCCGATTCGGCTAATTGTTGCAAGGTCATAATCCCTGCATCTTTAATTAGTTGCTCAATTTTAGGACCAATACCTTCAATAATTTTAAGGTCTTCTTCAAGTATTGGTGCCGATTGCTTGACCGCAAATTCGAAAGGGTTTTCCAGTTTTTGCTGGTGTAGTTTGGCGGCTTGTTCTACCCATTGATCTTTTTCAATACGACCGGGGAAATAACCAATTTTTTTGGTGACCTCCTCGATGGTCGCTTGATCGAATTTAGCGATTTGCACGTAAGTGAAGATATTGATTTCGTTGAGTTTCTTTTCCAGAAATGGGCCAATACCTTCGATACGCGTCAGTTCATCGCGTTCCTGTTCATCTACCAGTATTTTTTCGTCAAGTACAGACTTGTTGGGTACAAATAAGGTGGCAGGATTTTCGATCGTTTCTACTTGTGGTACGGTTTCAGTAGTTGCAGCTTTATTGAGATCGCCCCCATCTTGTAGGATTGGTTCTGAGGAAATGGAGCGACTAGTTGTTTTTTCTTCTTTTTTGTTGTCTTTGAGTTTGATTTCGATCGGTTGAATTTGCTGATCTTTGAGGTCTTCAACCTGATCTTTCAATTTTTCATTTTCATTTTCCAGGTTCCCGATTTTTGCTTCGAGGCTTTCCAGGCGTTGACGAGTTGCATTGAAAGAACTTTGGAACTGTGCCAGTTCGTCTATATCATTTTCTTCCCGTTTTTTTTCCTGGCTAAGTTTGACATTTTTGGTCTTGAGGCCGAGGATTTGATCATTCAGATCTTCGATAGTTGAAGCATAGGTTTTATTGGAAGCCTGAAGTTTTTCCAGTTCTTCTTTTACAGCGATCAATTCGTTGTTCAAGATTGTTTTTTCACGTTCTAGGCGACCTGTTTTTGCTTCGCGTTCTTCCAAGTCAAAAGCAGCCTTTTGCAGGTCAGCGTCGCGCAGTTCGAGTTGTTCATTGAGATCATCAATGGTAGTTTTCAGCTCCTCTTGCTTTTTTTTTAAATCTTTCACTTCTCGCTTGAGGCGAATCACCTTACGGGAACGCAATAACCAGCCCAAGAGCAAACCAAAGAGGAAAGCAACAAACAGGATCAGCAGAATGATGTAGCTGTCTGTTGTATTAAAACCCTGGAAGTAATTCGTCATGTCAAACTCCATAAATCTTATCTTTTATTTATTGCTACCAATTGGCAGATAGATTACTATTTATTCAAGTACAAAATTCACGCGGCGGTTTTTCTGGCGGCCCGATTTGGTGTCATTGGTAGCCACCGGCCGTTTTTCGCCTTCTGACTCTATTTTGATTTCGTTTACGATGCCCATTTCACGAAAGTAGCGCATGGCACTTTGTGCTCGACGCAAGCCCAGATTCATATTATATTTTTCGGTGCCGGTATTGTCGGTATGTCCGATGATGGTCATGCCTTTTTCTTCGTTGAGTTCAAAATACGTCTGAACCGAATCTGCATATAGCAAAAAGGACTCTCCGGGTGTAAAGACATCCGAATCAACTTCAAAATTCGCATCCGAAAACGTCATGTTGTTAAAGGTAAACGCTAGTTTATCAAACTCAGCAGGAGCCGAAGGTAAGTACATATTGAACAAGAGTGGCTCTTGAAGGGCTTCATCCTCACTACGACCATAATCAATGGTCACTCGATCTTCTTCCAAGCCGCGATCAATCAATAATGTGCGGATAGAATCCGCTCTTGCATTACCGATATTTTCAAAGAAGCCTGCGTTTTGGCCTGCTTCGCTACCGCGGAAAAAGGCTGTGATACCAAGATTTTTGGCCGGATTTTCCGAAAGGATATAAGCAACAGTATCCAAAAACTGCCGATTATTGTCATTAAGCTGAGGTGAAATTTGAGCAGAGTCAAATACAAACTGATCGTAGCCCGTAAGCAATACAGTGCTATCTCCTTCTGTCAGCTTTAGTGTTTTCTGACGCGGAATCTCGACCGGTGCTTCTTCACAGAGATTCCGGATTTCGCACACAAAATACCAGCGTGCAAAGAGTGCATAAACGATAAAAAGCAGGAATACGACAAAGGATAGAAATCTCATGTGTCCAATTGTGGTTTTCGAATACCTAACCTACCAAATGTACACAATTACGGTATTCCTTCAAAATAAGGCTTGAAAATTTGTTGAATGCTACGCTAAATCGCAATCTATTGCTTTTACTGCTCAAACTATTTTTGGAAAAAGCTTGATATAATCGCTTGTCGACACTACATTTCCACCAATGATTACCGGTACTCCTTTATCCGATGAAATACGGACGGTTGTAGCGGTAGGTTTCTTTTCAATAGTTTGTTGAACGACAGGAGACTTTTCTATAAAAAAATCACTTACGGCATCTACTTCCTGCCTTGATAAAACTGCATTTTCCTTTGGTATCATAGTGATGTACACATCTACGCCTGAGGCAATGATCAGGTTTTTGAGTAGGAATCGCATATTTCCTTTGTCTCCAAAAAACAAATCCCAGTCGATAGAAGAATCATCATTCCAGGGCGGATTTCCCTCATTTTCAAATGCAAATTGGAAGGTTCTGTTGTAATACCAACTTCGAGGGAAAGGCATGAAAGTAGTAATCCTGTCAAAAGAAGCTTTTACAAAAAGTTCATAATTTTCCAGTTCGTCTAGTCCTTTCTCATTTTCCGTTTGTTGAAATCCAGCCCAGTGGTTTTCCATAGCCAAATCCATTCGTCGGCTATTAAACTTGAAAGAAACTGGCTTACTGTTTTCTAATTGTTGTTGAAGGTGGGCGTAATTTTTATTCCATTGAGGAAAAGTATGACCGGCATTAATATAATCCAGCAATTTGGTTTGCCCCATCATCACCGGGTCCAGCAATAAAGTTTTAATCGTCTCGACGCCTTTATCCAATATGACCGGATTGTGCTTGGCTGCCCATCGACTAAATAAAGAAATCAATTGTCCGTCCCATTTGACCTTGTTGCCTTGTTTGGCTACAAAAGCATCCCAATTCTGCTTTCCAATAATTTTTATCATTGCTTCAGATTGGTCAACTGGTTCCAATGCCGAAACTAGCGAGCGATAATTGCTGTAAAACTGGTTGCCCGGGCTTACCCGATAATTCCAAGACAAAGCTTGCTCTGGCAAATTGTTATAAAAAGCCCAGAGGTCTTCATCCTCATCTGGTCCTGGCACCAAAACAGGAGAAGGCTGAAACATCTGAAAAGACTGAGACGACAGCCCAAGGTTGAGCACGAGTGTATTGTACCAACCCAGTTGATAAAGAGGAGGACTGTTTTCAGTTTTCTTCACTAGGCACTAATTAAATAGTCGTTTATACTTTTGACGGTTCTGCCAAATATAAAGTAATCATCGTTATTCGTTTTACAGTTTACGATAGTTCCGGTACTACTAAAAGAAATGGTACTCGTTGCGCCTTCGATATAAAATGGCCATAGCCCATTAAACAGATTTTTACGAATCCGATCTTGTTCATCAGAAGAAAAAACCGCCTTCGAATTGATGGTATACTGAATGCCCTTTGCGGCAAATAGCATTCCGGTGGCATTCAATAGTTTGCCATCATCACCAAAAAAGTAATCCCAATCATACTTTGGATTTTTCGGCCACGGAATTTGTCCACTACTCGCACTATATGCTTGATGGAATACACCTGAGTTATACCAGCTTCCTGGACTGAACCCAATCGCAGCCCAATTACTTATATTAAAAGTTACATTGATGTCGCTTTCGCTAAATTTCTGAGCGATGATAGAATCTGCTGTACTTTCAGACCAAAGACCAAAGTAGGCATTTGCTTCTACATTCTGCGGAGCAATTGGGCCTTTAAAGGAAAAAGATAAGCTACTCCCCTGATCAACTAGCTGTGAAGCAGCCTTAAAGTTGTCAGAATAATCCACTGCTTTGCTTCCTTTTCCTTGGTAGGGCTTTAGCTGTTGTTTAGCACCATTGATTTGCACCATAGCCATTAAATCAGATGCTCCGATACTAGCTTTGCCCGGGGCGTTCTGCATAGCCCACTGTCGAAATACGGTAGGCATCATGGTAGGGGTGGGCTGAGGATTCATCCCTTTCAGGTAGGTATTCCACGCCTTGTACGTACTTTTTCCGATATCACTTTCGAATTTGGAAGTCGGGAATTCCAGCTCATCAATCAATGCTGCATAAGATGTAAAAAATGGGCTGGGTGTTTGCACTAAAAAGTTACAACAAAGATCATTTTGTGGCACTTGATTTTGTTGTTGCCATAAATCTTCAGAAGACGCTACAGAAATTGCAGGAGAAAGCAACTGAAAGCTACTGTCATCAAGGCCTG
>JALEHC010000384.1 GCA_022763215.1 Saprospiraceae bacterium | reverse complement strand
TCTTCCGGCTGGCCGAGGCGTCCCATTGGAGTGCGATTTACCATGCCGTCTAATACTTCTTGCGGAACGGTGCCTACCATATCTGTAGCGATAAAACCAGGAGCGATTGCATTTACGGTTATGCCTTTGCGGCCAAATTCACGCGCCCAAGTTTTCGTCATCCCGATTACTCCCGCTTTCGCAGCTACATAGTTGGTTTGCCCAAAATTTCCGTACAAGGCGACCACTGATGCGGCATTGATAATACGACCACTTTTTTGCTCAGCCATGTGAGGGAAGACAGCTTTGACACAATTAAAAACGCCCGTCAAATTGACATCAATTACTTGTTGCCATTGGTGCATAGACATTTTTTTCATCGATGCATCTCTGGTGATACCGGCATTATTGATCAGAATGTCAATCTTGCCAAACGCATCTATAACAGCTTCAGTAGATTGCTGGACAGATTCTGGGCTAGAAGTATCCGTCTTGAAAAACTGGCACTGAAACCCCTTCTCTTGGCTGGCTTTCGCCAAATGCTGACCTTGTTCTTCGGCCACATCCCAGATTGCTACCGCTGCTCCTTCCGCCATGAATTTCTCAGCGGTTGATTTTCCAATACCATTGGCACCCCCCGTAATGATCGCTACCTTGTTTGACAATCTGCTCATAATTTAATTTGGTTGTTGTTAAAAATTGGAGTAAAAAAAATGCTATTTCCGGAAAAATCTTCCTTCTTCTTAGCTATCCAAAATTAACGGCACATCCTATACTGAGCACGGACTAAAATAAGAAATAATGGAATAGTTTATATAGATTATTGTGGTTTTAGTTGATTATTTAAGGTTATTTATTTAGTAATCAGTTGTTTATAGGCTTTTAATTTAGTGTTGACTTTTTGAAAATGTCTTTCAGCCGATATATTTTCAATGGACTTAACAATAAACACGCCTCAAAAGGAATTGGTCCGCACAAGAATCTATCCTGATTTTTTAGTAAAGTCCATCCTTGTCGGCATTTTGTTGAATAAGTATATGTATATGTTTATTTGATTGATTAATAGTTGATTACCTGTTTTGCATTTGCCGAAAGGTAGAAAATAGTAGCAAGAAATGGCAAATAGTCCATTCTATACAAATAAAAAAATCACTTTTTTTAAATCGCTTCTCGTTTTTGTGGAAGTTAATATTGTACCATCAATACAAAGCCAAAATAAATTTGGATAATACTTCGAATTAAAAATTTTATTGAATTAGACGGTTATGGCAACACAGCAAATGGTTTGGGCTACTTCTGCCCTTTTGGTTTTACTGGTGAGTACCATCCTGTACTTTGTATGGAGGGGGGCACGACAGACCAAGTCCATGCAGGATTTTGCTGTGGGAAGCATTCAGTTTTCTCCCATCACCGTCGGTTTGTCCTTGGCTGCTTCCATTACTAGTGCCGCCACTTTCATTATCAACCCGGGCTTTATCGCCTTATATGGTATTAGTGGCTTTATAGCTCTGGCCGTAGTATTACCAATTGGTTTGGCGCTCTCTCTGATTGTACTTACTAAAAGTTTTCGACGACATGGTACCAATATCAAAGCATTGACCATGGCCCAATGGATCGGAAAAAGCTTTAATCATAAAGGATATACCTTCTTTTTTGCGCTGCTGACGTTCTTGCTCATCACCTTTATTGTACTGATTTGTGTGGGAATGACCAAGGTACTGTCAAAGGCCCTTAATGTCGAAGAACTCTATGTATTGATTGGCATCGTTGGATTTGTATTTGGATACATGATGTTTGGTGGGGCCAATTCTATGGTTTACACCAACACCATTCAAGCAATTCTGATGCTCATTGTTGCTTTTATTTTATTGGGTTCTGGGTATGAATATTTTAGAGGAGGTGTAATGGATTTTATGGATCGTCTGGCAGCAATTGATCCGTTGCTAATCGAACCTACCAATCCTGAAAGTCCGCTATTTCGAGATTATTTCGAGATCATATTCTGTAATTTCATAGTTGGGATTGCAGTGGTATGTCAGCCTCATATCATCACCAAGTCATTACTGATCAAAGAAGAAAAAGAGGTAAATATTTATCTGACGGTAGCTATTATCATCGAATTCATTTTCTTCTTTGTCGTATTGGCTGGCCTGTATGCACGTATCAGCTTTCCTGACCTTACGGTAAATGGGGAGCCACTGAAAATGGACGGCATCATCTCGGCTTATGTTATTCAGGAATTTCCGGTCTACATTGGCATTGTTCTTATTCTGGGTTTGTTGTCTGCTGGCTTGTCGACTTTGGAAGGCCTGGTGCAGAGTGTTCCGACCAGTATTACCTCAGACATCATTGTTCCCCTGATGGGCGATCGTTTGGGAGTAGGAGAAGAAAGAGAACGACGCACCATAGCAATCAATAAAATAGTGATTGTGCTGGTGGGGATCGTAGCGGTGTTACTATCGTACCAACAATTAGTCAATCCGAGTTTAAGTGTAGGAATATTTGCACAAAATGGGGTCTATGCCTATTTCTCGGCTGCATTTGTGCCCGTTTTATTAGGTATATTTTTCAAAAACGTACCGGCCATTGCTCCAATGTCGGCCTCTGTAGTGGCTATTATTGTTCACTTTGGGATGTATTATGGTCGTATTGGCAGTTATATGCAAGCAGATGTCCGAAATCCTGCAATTGCAGCAACCTTTGCGATTCTTTGCTCCATTGTGGTCGGATTTGGGCTGTATTTTATTTTGCGAAAGCAATCAACTCAAGTACAAACATCGAAGGTATGATAAAAAAAGTGCTAACAGGAAGTCTGATGGTTTGGATGCTTAGTAGTACCCTATTATTTTCGCAGGCTCATCAATCAGCTCCTATGAACGATAAAAACTATCCCGAAAACTTGCAATACCTCGAATTAGAGGACGGCTATAACATCGCGTATACGGACGAAGGCGAAGGCGAATACACCCTGCTCATGATTCATGGCCTTGGCAGTTACATGTTGGCCTGGAACAAACTGGTGGATGAATTGTCTGGCGATTTTCGCTGTGTACGACTTGATTTGCCCGGTTATGGCCGTTCCTCCGGAGGGGATTTTGCTTACGACATGAGTTTCTTTGGAAAAGCTGTGGCGGATTTTGCGAAAGCAAAAAAACTGAAAAATATTGTACTGGTCGGCCACTCTATGGGCGGACAAATTGCCCTGAAAATGGCGATCGACAAACACTTACCCGTTCAAAAACTCGTATTACTCGCACCAGCAGGACTCGAAACATTTAGTGATGAGCAAAAAGCCTGGTTTAAGCAGTTTACTACTCCTGCGATCATCAAAATGGCGAACGAACAACAAATTAAGAACAACTTTGGATTGAATTTTTATGGAGGCCAACTGCCTGAAGATGCACACTTTATGTATGAAGATCGGCTCGATATGCGTGCACAGGAAGCGACTTACTCCGCTTACGCGGAAATGATTCCCAAGTGCGTTATGGGGATGCTGAATGAGGAGGTTTATCCAGATTTGTCAAAAGTTTCGCAAGAAACACTTGTCATTTATGGCGAAAATGATGCGCTCATTCCGAATAAACTGCTGCACCCCAATATGACAAGCGCACAAGTGGCTGATTTGGCGAAAGCCATACCTCAGGTAAGCATTAAATTGCTGGCAGAATGCGGTCATTTTGTACAATGGGATCAAGCAACAAAGACAGCTACATTGATCAGAGAACATTTAAAATAATTATAAACCTACCGGCATAGCCGGCACCTTTTTAGTTTCCATTTTTTGTTTTGTGGGCACGTACTAAATGCAGTATGTGTACCTGGGATACTCTTTTCTTATCTGCGAAAAAATTGATTTATGAAAAATCTAATCTTTACCTTACTAGTTTGCTTGTGTGGCCTGAGTTTGGCTGCGCAAAAGGCTTCTCTAAGCGGTACGATTTCAGATGCTGCAAATGGCGAAGCATTGATTGGTGCCACCATTGTGGTGATGAATACCAATATCGGAACATCTACCGACGCAACCGGCAAATTCATGCTGGAAAACCTTGACCCAGGAGCTGTTATTATTCAAGTTTCCTTTTTGGGCTATACTTCCGAAACGCGTGAAGTAGAATTGAAATCGGGTGAAAATACCCTCGATTTGACTTTGCAGGCAGGGATTACCTTGGGCGAAGAAATCGTAGTGTCAGGATCGAAGAAACCGGAAAAACTAACCGAAAGTCCGGCTACTATCGAAACGATCTTTGCACGCGAAATCGAAGAATACCCAGGTAATCCGGGTGAATTGATCGCTCGCCAAAAAGGTATCGACTACTTCCGCGCCGGTATTGCTACGCCTGCATTCAACATCAGAGGTTTTAACTCTAATTTCAACTCTAAAAACCTTCAAGTAACAGATGGCCGTTTTTCGACTTTGATCGCAACTGGCTTGCCGTTGGGCCCGCTAAACACCACTATTAAAGAAGATATCGAACGCCTGGAAGTGATTCTGGGACCAAACTCTACTTTGTACGGGCCTAATGCGCATAATGGATTGTTGAATACCATTACGAAAGACCCACGTACTTCTGAAGGAACAACTATTGTTGTGAACCCTGGTGTAAGTGGTGATGGCGATTTGTTTTACTCCTTGCGTGCTCGCCATGCGCAGAAGGTCAACAATAAGTTTGCCTATAAAGTCATGGCTGAATATACCGCTGGTAGTGAATTTGACTGGGTAGACTCGGTATATATCGACCGAATCAATGAATCAACTGGTGAATTGGAACCTGATGGTATCACAGAAGGCTATGAAGAATTGGAGCTAAACGAAGATGTTAGTTTCTTGCGCGCAGAAGCTGCTTTATACTACAGCCCAAATAAAACTACGGACATTATTTTCAACACAGGATATAGCAATAGTAACTACCTGTCGCCAACAAATGTAGGTCGTAACCAAATTATTGATTGGCGGATTAATTACTACCAGTTGCGTTTGAATACTAAAAACTTCTTCGCTCAGGTCTATTACACGACTTCAAAAACAGATGATACGTACTCAATTGATGAGCGTACGAAGCAATATTATCGCTTGCTTGACTCCGGTTTTTCTGATGAAGACGCAAGAGGCGAAGCTTCTTATGCAAGTGCTGCTCGTTTTGTTGACGATTCTCGTCGCTTGAATGCCGAAGTACAGTACAACAATAGCTTTGGTGGCCTGGAGTTGATCACAGGGGTACAGTATCAGTTGGATCAGGCAGATAGTAAAGGAAGTTACCTTTTGGATGATGATGGTTCTATCGATATTAATCAAGTGGGTGGTTATGCACACTTGAACTATAACTTTGGTGCTGGCTTCAAAGCAATTGCGGCATTGAGAGCGGACTACCATGAAATATATGACTTAAACTTTGTACCAAAGTTTGGCTTGGTCAGCACAAGTGATATCGGTACGTTCCGTTTGACGTACGGACAAGGTATTGCTGCACCAACGATCATTAATATGTTTGGTGACCTGTTCAACGGTCTTATTCTGGGTAATGCAGAAGGCTTTACTTTAGCCGACGGAACAATGATCGAAAACCAGAAGGTAGAGCGCCTGCAAACCTTTGAATTGGGGTATCGTGGTCAGGTGGTTAAGAATAAACTATTCTTGGATGCAAATGCTTATTACAATATCTCAAGAGACTTCCTCAGCCCGGTTACTGTAATTGGTGTAGCGACAGAACGTGGCGATACACCGATGTCAGAAGTACAATCTGGCTTCGCTGGTCTTGGTGGTTTGGTTGCTACTTATGTCAACTTTGGTGAAGTCTTTACCTATGGTTTGGATATTGGAATGACTTACTATTTCCGTCCTGATTTGTCTGCTACCGTAAACTACTCTTACTTCGATTTTGATGTAGACGAAAATAACATGGAAAACGACTTCAATAACGATGGCGTAGTGAACTTCCTGGATATTTTGGTGAATGCACCTACCAATAAAGCAAGTCTTGGTATCAATTATAACGGAAGTAAAATCTATGGTAGTTTGTTTGGCCGTTGGGTACAAGAGTATAATTACTTCTCTAGTTTCCAGATCGCTTCTGAGACACAAGTTGACGATGAAGGAAGACCAATCATTTACCGCGGAGTACCAATCGTAGAGAATGCTCGTGGTCGCGATGCTTTCAACTATGGTCCATTGGGTGGTTTTGTTACAATTGACGCAAGTATTGGCTATCGTTTCAATGAAAAATACTCGGTAGCAGTAGCTGCAAGTAATTTGCTAAACGAAGACATTCGTGAATTTACAGCTTCTCCACCAACCAGAGGTTTGTACACTTTCGAATTGATGATTAAGCTTTAAACAAGTTCAGTCAAAATAAATGGAAGTTGCCTGTCTGTAAAAGGTGGGCAACCTCCTCTTTCTCTGACCATACACCTTCTTTATATGCGTAATGCAGTTATCAAATCGGTGGGTGCTTTTGCCCCCGAAAAAGTAGTTCCGAATTCTTATTTTGATGAATTGCTCGGAACAGACGTAGACTCCTGGCTTCGCGAAGTAGTTCAAATCTATGAACGTCGCTGGTGTGCTCCGGACGAAAGTACGGCTGATTTGGCCGAAAAGGCCGCTTTGCAAGCCATGGAACGGGCGGGCATTACTGCCAAAGACCTGGACCTGATTATTATTTCTACCGATACACCTGAATTTGTTTCGCCTAGTACGGCTTCGGTAGTGCAGCATCGGCTTGGAGCCGAAAATGCAGGCACCTTCGATATCAATACCGCTTGCGCGGGATTTGTCACTGCGCTGGACATGGGCGCAAAGTACATCAAAGCCGATGAAAATTATCAGCATGTTTTGGTCATTGGTGCTTATGCTATGAGCAAATACCTTAATCTGCATGATAAAAAAACAGTTACCCTTTTTGCAGATGGTGCAGGTGCGGTAGTGCTTAAAGCAGAAGAAAATACGGACAAGGGACATCTGGCAAGCCAGTTGATTTCCAAAGGACAGTACAACGAATGGATGGGGATTTATGCCGGTGGTGCTCGTCAGCCAGTCAATGCAGAGGTACTGGCAGCTCATGACCATCAGCTAAAATTTGTGCACAAATTTCCGAAAGAACTCAATCATGAGACCTGGACAGAAATGGCACATTACCTATGTCGCAAAATTGAAAAACAGCCACAAGATATAGATCATTACTTCATCACTCAGATCAATATTAATAGTATTATTGAGACGATGAAGCTACTGGAGGTTCCACGAGAAAGGGCCTATACCATCATGCATTATTATGGTTACACGGGCTCCGCTTGTATCCCGATGGCTTTCAATGAAGCTTGGGAAAAAGGCAAAATCAAATCCGGCGATATGGCCTTTTTTATTGGCTCCGGTGGAGGACTCGCTTTTGCAAGTGCCGCTTTTCGATTGTAACTTTTCGCGTTCAAACAGAAAAATATGCAAGTATTAGGACAAGACTGGGCCGCGAAATGGGCCGATTACAGTCCTGAAAAAATAGCATTCAAAGAATTTGAAAGTGGCCGAAC
>JALEHC010000383.1 GCA_022763215.1 Saprospiraceae bacterium | reverse complement strand
GAAGCATAGCCTTAGCTACGCGACTGAAGAACAACGAAAATATACGCTAAAAGAACCAGAAGACATCGAAAGGTTATTATTTAACCGTTACTTAAGCTAAAGTTCATCGAGTAATCGTTGAGCTAACTCCCGCAAAGCCTGCAAATCTGCTTGCTCTTGTGCTGCTTTCTGGCCAGCATTCCATACCAGTCTGGCATGTTTTAAAATTGCTTCTTTTTGGTTTTGGGTGATCGCATATTGATGGATGACAGTGAGTGCTTCCATCAGATGGGTCAACACAGTAATACTATCAGTAGCATTATGCCGAATCTGATGAAAGGCAGTATCCAGCACACTTTCGTAAAACACCCGCTCCACCATGATTCGTAGTGTGCCTTCTTCATCTACCCGATATTTGGAAGGAAATTTTACTTGAACCAGTTCACAAAGCGTAGCTTTGAGATTGTCGATACACATTATCGCAGTGTTGGGGTCATTAATCCCCGGCGATAATGCTCTGACGGCAATTTCTACCATCTGCAAAACCGAGAAATCGATATCCTGTCGAGCAAGCCGGGTTCTGCCAAAAATAAAATAGCCCATTATCTGATCGATCATTTCGTCAGAAATCTTCTCTTGAGAATGAATGGTTGCAATTCGAAAGTGACTGACGACATGTGCGCCCGGGCGAATATAAATTTGCAACAAATAGTTATGCTTCTGCACCAAATGCATCAATGCTTCACTATCCAGATATTGAAGATAACCGCGTTTGCGGGAGCTAATTTCGGTCTGGAATTTATACTTCGCTTTTTCGGCTTTTTCATCCCACTTTTCCGGCTCGTCGGGTTCCTTTCCCATCTTTTCAGGAAACAATACTTTTACGTCCTTATCCAGCGAATCAGAAATATCAGAAATCACCTTATTGACTTGAATACTAGTAGCGACATGATGTATAAAAAAGATCAGCAAGATGATATTTAGTATAGCCAGCAATAAAGCGATAATCACTGAAATAGCTGGCACAAAGGCATTTGTATCGCCCCGAACAGCATTAAGGATAAGCAAGCAATAAATATAAGTAGATAGATATGCTCCCAGCACGACTTGATTGAGGCGAACATACATAAAGTTTTTAATCAAGCGCGATCCAAACTGGCTGGAAGTAAGCGTCAGAATTGCCAAAGTGATAGAAAAGACCGTTCCGGTCACCGAAATCATGGCTCCAGCAATAGTAGATAATACCGTACGCACCGAGTCTACACTAGTGCTCATAAATACATACCGAAGGTGTTCGGTAGACAAGCTAATCTGATTATCTACCCATAAAGCGCCAAAGGACAAGAGGAAAGCCCCAAAAATCAACAGAGAAGGAACAAACCAAAAGGTAGCCTTCAACTCTTCCCAGAAAAAAAGAAGTTTCTTCATAGCCTTTAAAATAGCTTATTTATAGAGAAGAGAAAAATTTCCCGAACCTGTCCGCCAAATGGCGTGAAGGGAAAACAAAATCAAGCCGCTAACTTATCAAAAATCAGCCAGATCCATACGATGGCTTTAGCAGTCCATAAGATCGTTCTAATCCAGTTGCTATTGACCAGCCGCTGTATGGCTTTCGCCGAATGCGCTTTCAAAAGTTGATTGTGCAAAGGTACTTGAATAAAAAAAGTAGATGCCCACAATGCAATTACAATCAGCAAATTAGGCAAATTCCACCAATCGCCGAGTAATTGGTAATCAAACCACCAAATCCATGCTGCCGTACCTAGCTCCACTATCATAAAAGGAGCTGTTACAAAAGAGGTCTGATGCGTATGCGCCTGTTCATAGGCGACCCATTCCGCAGCTCCAACCTTCGCAAATAGCGGATAGTGCACGACCTGTACAAACCAAATTAGTCCAAACATATACAAGCTCATCAGTACCTGAATAGCCAATACCCATTGTTCCATATTCCTGAAATTAAAAATGCCTTGGCAGTATTAACTGTCAAGGCATTCATTGTGTTTAAAAATTTATTTTCTTATCGAAGCAAAGTCAAATCTCCTTTTTCTTCGAATATCGTCGCATCTTCTGCATCTACTTTTTTGTATAAGATTTTGTAGATATAAACATCGGATGGTGCAGGATCACCATTATAGGTGCCATCCCAACCATTGTCCAGATCATCATTATCAAATACCAATTGTCCCCAGCGATTATAGACTTTCAAATCGACCAAAATAACACCACCAGAAGACACCGGATAGAAAAAGTCATTTGTACCATCACCGTCCGGGCTAAATACATTCGGTACAGCTACTGTTGGTGTTGTAAATTCAACAACAATATTCGCATCATCCGTACATCCAACGGAGTTGGTTACGGTCACCGAATAGATCACTTGTGCCGCCACGGGGCTAGTATGGTTGATACTTGAGGTGTTGCCACCAAATGGCTCATCATCTACCGTCCATTCATAGGTCAGATCCGTGCCATCCGGAGTTACAATTGCCGTAACCGTATCGATGACACCTGCATCAATCTGAACAGGAATAGAATTATCATTAGGATCAACTGGTTCTACTTCCAATTCGACATTCAAACCTTCAATAACCTCTACAAAAACGGATTGTGTAATGATTTCACAGCCTAGTCCGTAGTTATATTCTAAGGTATATTCCGTCGTCTCACTTGGTACATGAGTTACAGTATCTCCTTCCGCAAGGAATTCTCCATTGGCAAACCAAGT
>JALEHC010000382.1 GCA_022763215.1 Saprospiraceae bacterium | reverse complement strand
TTTCCCAACCCATTCCAAACATTTTACCATCGCCGACGCGTTCTTCTCGAACCAAACCCGCGCCACCACCGCCACCAAATTTGGTGGTTGAAAACCAAGTAGCCCAGCCTGTTTCTTCATTTGCCCAAGGCAGAAAAATCTCGTCTCTTAAGTTTTTAATGATATCAAAATTCCACCATTCTTCATCGGAAGGTGCATCTGGCCAATAAACCGCATACAAATTGAAAAAGGATTTGTATTGTGCATACGGAATTTGCTCGTTTGAATCGCCTAAAGTAAAAGCACGAAGTAAGTCTTCTTCAAAAGCTTGCGAAAATTCTTCTGCTGATGTAAATTCCGCACTTGGATTAGTCGTGCCTCTATTCTGCATAACCCAATTAATGCGATTGTCTTTGGGGCCACCATAGCAAATGGTGTCAATTAACTGAGCTTGTAAAATACCCGCAAAATCAGTACAACTACCATCATCTACCGTGGCTGCTGGGTCATAATTCATTGCGGTCGGATCGGTACAACCCGGAATCAATGGCTGACATCCACTAGTATTAATACCAAACCAAAACAAGCCTTCTGATCCGTCTTCCAGCGTGTAGTTGAGAACTTCCTGATTGAAAGTAATTTGGAGGTTGCCACCATTCCAGCCATCGCCATAAGAGTCGGCGGCTTGAATGGTATAGCATCCATCCGGAAGGCAGGCAGTTGTTTCGTAGGTGTTTTCACTACTACCATTTTCAAAACTGGCTAGTGTTTCGCCATTTTCGTTAATGAGTTGCCAACTGATTTCTTCGCCCCAAGCTTGGGTTTGAGTCGTGAGTAGTACACTGGTGAACGAACAGTTTTGTGCAAACAAAAAGGCGGACTGAAAAAGCAAAAAGAAGAGAATAGGTGTTTTTAAGGTATTCATTGAGTTGTATATTCTAAGCGACGGATAAAATTTCGCCTGTTGATAATTCCGTCCGACGACTTATGACTGGAAAACTTTATGAAAATGAGAATAATTTGCCAAACCAACTGTAAAAAATACCAAAAATTGAGCAAGCTAATGGTATTCTATAACCAAAATCGTAAAATGAAAAATTGGTGTACGCTTATTATGCTTTTGATTGGGCTTGGGCTAGGGAGTTGTACAAACCAATCGTCAGATACCCAAAGCGAGTCATCAAACGCAAGCGATTATTTTATACCGGTAGAAGAAGATGTGTTGTTTTTGTTTGAGTACGAAGCAGATCGGATTGCTGGTGAAGATCGTGTTTGCGAAAGCACTAAAGCAAAAGTCTTTATTGGCGATGTGAATGATGATAACAAGTTGGATGGCTTGGTTCAATATGCTTGCCATTTGGGCGAAAGCCTGGGGAATGTCAGTATGGGAAATGGTTTGGTACTTTTTTTAAATGACGGTATTCAACTGGATTACCATTTGTACACAGAAGATTTTAATCAATTTGTGCCAGAGAAAATAGAGCATGGAGAAATAGTCGGCACGCAATACCGATATGCAGAAGGAGATGCGCGTTGCTGTCCTTCGATAAAAGAGCCGATGACTCTAATATTCCAAAAGGATAGCTTCGTAAAGAAGAAGTGAAATTACTACAATCAGAAGAATTTGAGAGAAATGTTGGGGTGAAAACCCATTGGAAGAGACAATAGAAATTAAGTCTGATAAACGAATGATTCGTTATCCGATGATATCATATGCACTTTTATCTGACCAGGAGGCTGCTGGGATTTGGGCATATTTAGAGATGTGACCAAAAATTGAAAATGGAAAGATTGCACAAAACGGAGTGCAAACCAATAATGCAGTTTCCCTTTCGGGAAATCAAATGCCAACCATTCTGTAATCAAAAAGAATGGTTGGTATTATTGAGACAGATTAAAATCCGCCGTTTTCCATTTTCTTTTTGGTATATCTTGCCTTAAGAATTTCGTTTCTTCTTTTTACAGAAGGTTTTGTAAATTCTTTACGGTTACGCAACTCTTTTCTCATCTGAGTGTCACGATATTTTCGCTTGTATCTCTTTAGCGTACGGTCGATACTCTCACCTTCTTTTCTTTCAATGATAAGCATTCGAAAAAGTTTGATTATAAAATTTGAAAAGATGCCAGCCAGATGCAGGTAGTGGAGATTCATTCAAAATAGTATCTGGCAGAAAGGGAGGTGAAAAGATAGAGAATAGCTCCAAAATCTGGCCAAAAGCCTAAAAAGAAAAAATGATCAATACATGCTAAAACTGCTGAAATTCCTTTGAATAACCCCGGGCTTCTCCACATTGATGCCTTAAGGGATGCCATAGATACGACAAAAAATTGGTTTATACAATTATAATTTTTTTGATACTTCTAAACGGAAAAACCTTATTCGTCCGGGTAGTGGTTTTAAATGTTTGATGATTAATAGGTTATGCATCTAGTGGCAATAAGTCTGCTCCATTTTCTGGCGTATTGATTCCCATTTCTGTTTCATACCGCTTGATATCTTCGGGTACACAAAATTGTCTCCAGACACGAGGCAGGTAATGTCTGACTTTTTCACTTTGTCGGATTTCCCAGTAATAATCTTTGTTCTTTCGAACTTCAGCATCATAATCAATGACAGGAGCAGGATAATCTTTACCGATCTGGCAATTGTAAAACTGCTGATCCATAGGCGTAAGTTTCCAAGGTTCAAAACAAAGTGGCGCTGGTACAGAGCGGAGTTCTGGTACGTATTGATGAATAAAAGCAGCTTTGGGATCATGCTGTCGAGCCTGAACAACCGGATTAAAAATCCGCAGCGTATGGTAACCCGTTAATCCTGCTTGCATTTGTATTTGTGGATAATGGATGCCGGGTTCATAGTCCAAGAAAAGCCTGGCAAGGTGCGTAGCTACTGGTTTCCAGTCGATCCAAAGGCCAAAAGTAGCAAAGGTAACCAACATAGCACGCATGCGAAAATTGAGCCAGCCGGTTTGCTCAAGGCATCGAAGAGATGCATCGATCATGGGGAAGCCAGTACGTGCTTTAAGAAATGCCTCTAACCTTGGGCCTTCCGTTGCTCGATTGAGCTGATTGAGTGCCGGATTAATGGCGGCATACTCAAGAAAATGGCCCGATTCCAGTTTTTGCATATAGTGACAACGCCAGTACAGTCGCGATTTGAAAGCCTTAAAATTGAATTGATCGCCCCGAGCGAGTAATTGACGCTTGGCTTCTTGATATACTTCTCGCACGCTGATATTTCCGAAAGCCAAGTAAGGGGAGAGCCGACTACAGCTTTTGCGACTGAGCAATGGTTTGGAAAGTTGTTTGCTATAATGAGCTGACCGCTCGCTCAGGAAAGAGTGGAAGTATCGCCAAGCATAGGTTTCGCCGCCAGGCTGAAAATCGGGCTTCATTTGCCGAACCTGTTTGCCGAATGGCGTGAAGGCAGCAGGAAGTGGTGGCCCGATTAATTGGTCTTCGATATGTGGCGGTAGATAAGGAGAATGGAGACGTGAAAGAGCAACTTTATTGGATGGAGCTTCGAAATAATTATCAATACCACCTTTCCAATTGTCGCGATGCTTTTGGCCCCTTATGATGGCGTCTTGACCAAATTCGCGGTACTTGATCTTATGCAGTTTACACCACCTACGTATTACTTTGTCCCGATCAAATGTCGTTTTTACACCAACCTCTATATGAGCGAACAGATTTTTTATAAAAAATTGTTGCTGCAAGACTTCCAAAACAGGCAATACTTCGGAATGAAAAATATGGACTTGAGCATTATGAATTTGCAGCTGTTGATTGAGGTCTTGTAGGCTTTGATGTGCAAACCGCCAATGGCGATCATCGTAGTCAATATGACGAATGAGTGAAGGTTCGAAGCAATAAAAAATGAGGCAGGGAATACCTGCACGGGCAGCAGCTGCGAGTGGCGCATGATCGCGCAGACGTAAATCTCGTTTGAGCCATACTAGATTGATTGCCTGCTTTTTCATACTCAGATTAACGTTGAAAAGCCTTAAAAGTTTGAGCTTTTTACCCTGTTTGGACAGAGGAAAAAGGGCATAAAAAAACTGCTTCCCCAAGTGAATGGAAAAGCAGTTTTATGTGAAAAAAGTGTTTTATCACTCAACACGTTTGTCAATATAATCAGAATTGAGCAAGCTGAGTGCACCCATATATTTCAGTTTGAATGAGAGCATATCACCTACTTTGTAGTTTCTGCGGGTGTCCCCTAAATCTACGATCAGCATATCAGAGCTGGCATTGACAACTTCGATGGCCGGATCGTCTGGGATCAGATAATCTGGAGCAATGTCGAGTAAGCCCACATCAATGATGGCACGGAAGTGGTTTTTACCATAATCAGCTTCATCAATTTCAAAGACTTCACCAGATGGATTGGCTGCCAGCTCGCCAATAGGAACGATTGGCTTTTTGGTGATTTCGAGGATTTCGGTATACAGGCGGAATACATCCTTTTTCATGCCTTTGATTTGCTTTCCGGTAACCAAGTTGTTGCCGAAATACAAGGTCTCACCAATACGAAAATGGTTGATGGGCTTTGGAACCTGCTTTTTGAGCATGAGTGGAAGTGTAACAGAAGTTCCTGCTGTAATAAACGGAATATTTTTATTGAAAGTCGCCTCCACCAATTGCTTATACAAACTAAGTTGTATGAGTTTGTCGGGAGATGGCATTACCCCATGCAGGCAATTGAGGTTAGAGCCGATGGCTACAATTTCGATATTGGGTAGTTCTAAAATCTTTTCGTAGAAAGAAATCAGGTTTTCACCCATAATACCTTCTCGCAAATCACCCAGTTCAATCATTATAGTGATTTTATGGGTTTTGCCTTGCCGAACTGCTTCATCAGAAAGTAATTGAATGGTACTACTTTCAGAGTTGAAACTTACGTCCGCATATTTAACCACCGTTTTGATACTGCGCTTTGGAGGTGGTTTGATGTAGACGGTCTGAACCTTCGGGTTTAGTTTTTTAATTTTTTTTAGATTACTCAATCGACTATCGCATACCTCTTTTACGCCTAGGTCAATCAACTCCCGAAGATAGTCTTCGTTTCCGCAAAGCAGCTTTGAAACAACTGCCCAGTCTTTGTCAAACTTCTTGAAGGTATTCTCGAGGTAGTTGTAATTGTGTTTTAATCGATCTTTGTACATTTTAATATAAGCCATAAATCTAGTTTTTTGCCACCGGTCAGGCTGCTTTGATCATACCGGTAGGCTTTAAAGGCGGAATACTGCTGATCAAGATATAAGCCAGTGCAGATACGAGGATTCCACCAACATTTGCGTCTAATCCGAAAGGTAGTTTTTGGTTATAAAGTACAAGTAGGGTAGTGGTCGTGCCGCCAAGGATCATTGCCCAAAGTGCACCATTTGCAGTGCCTCGTTTCCAGAACAATGCACCTAGTACGGGTACAAACAAGCCTGACACCATAAAGGCGTAAGACAAGAGCATCAGATCAAGTACATTTTGCATGACAGTAGCCAATAGTAGTGCCAATACACCAATGATGAGCGTGGCAATCTGTGAATAGCGTAGTTCTTCTTTCTGACCAAGAGGTTGTTTCGAAAAACTACCCAACACATCTGTCACAACATTACCAGATGCAGCCATTAGGCAACTATCCGCTGTGGACATGATAGCTGAGAAGTAAGCCGATAACATCAAGCCCATTAAGCCTGTCGGCAAAATCGTACGCAATAGCACGGGCAGACCCATTTCGGCATCCATGCCGGCAGCCGTTGCATAACCTGCATATTCAAACATACCCTGCTCCGCTGCTACTCTAGAAAAAAGCCCCAGCAAAACACCCATAAAGGCCATAATTGGGTATTCGAATAAACCGGCGATATACCACGCTTTTTTGGCAGTTTTTTCGTCTCGACAAGCATAGATTCGTTGATAAAGCGTCATACCTACAAACCAAATCGGAACGATGGTGACGAACCAATTTATGAAGGTTACAGCCTCAATATTAGTTAATGACATAAAGTCACTACTTAGTTTTGATTGTATGCTGTCATACCCACCAATAGCATAATAGCTCAAAGGAATACCTATGAAGATAAGTCCTCCCATGAGGATAATCCATTGTACGGTATCGGTATAAATTACCGCTTTCAAACCACCAATCACTGTATATCCAACAGCAATAACCCCCATAATGATGAGTGCAGTTTGTAAATTTAAATCAAGAAAAGTCGCTGAGGCCAATTTGGCGCCAGCCAGCAACTGAGAACTTGTAAAGCCGATATAACCTATGGCAGAGATAATCCCTGCCACCAGTGCTACTTGCTTATTGTAGAAATGTTTGAAAAGCTGTGGGAAAGTCAGGAAACTAAATTTGCCGGATAACTGATGGACTCTTGGGATCAGGAACACAGCAGCCAGCCATGCACCGATAAGCCCAGTGAAAAGCATCCAGGAACCAGCAATACCCATCACAAAACCGAGGCCTCCCAACCCAATGGAAAAGCCCCCGCCGACGTCTGTCGCCACTACTGATAAACCAATATGCCAGGCACCCATACTTCGGCCGCCGACATAGTAGTCGTCTGAATCTTTATTGGTCTTAAAAAAGTAAAATCCTACCCCTAGCATGGCCAGGAAATAGGCTCCGAAAATAATCAAGTCAACTATGTGCATAAGTGTGAGTTAGCGGTCCTTAGTTAGGGTTGTATGTAACGCATTTCGAGATACTTACTGGTGAATCCGATTTTTTCATAAAGAAACCTTGCCGGATTATCAGGCTCTACGTGGAGTGCTACATCTCCTTCCGCATTTTCGACGGCTGCCTTCATCAGTTTTTTCCCGATTCCTTGTCCTCGAAATTGTTTGTCAACTGCGATATACACCAGAATATTTTCAGGAATATAGCCGATCATGCCAGTTTTGTTAATGACCACAGCACCTGCAATTTGTTTCCCTTCGCGGTAAACAAGCAGGAAGCCACCAGGACTTTCGCTTTCTTTGATCGCGTAATTGATCGCCGATTGAATATCTTTCTTTGCATCTCCGTATTGCTCGAGGTGCGTATACAGAAAATCTACCAAATCTGGTTTTTGAATATCTGAAAGCGGATCGAACGATCGGATCAGTGTTATGTTAGAGGTAATGGTTTGGGCTGCCATATTTTTTGGTTGTTAGCAAATAGATTCAAAAATAAAGGATGACCATACCTATTGGCATGGCCTATATTTTATGGATTAGCCGAAAGGCTTATATTTCACCGTCCAGCTCCTTTTGATTGGTATAAATAGCTTGCTGGATTTCGTTACGTCTTTTTCTGGAAGGCTTTGTATACTGCTTACGTTCTCGCAATTGCTGCCTTACTTTCACATTTCTTCTCTTACGCTTATAGCGTTTGAGGGCTCTGTCAATACTTTCATTGTCTTTTCTTTCAATAATTAATAACATTCAGTAAAAAATAATTTTGGTTAAAAAATAATAGATGGCGTAGTTACACCTCCAACTATATATCCCTTTTGATTGCGGAGATGTTCGGTACGCGTCTAAAAGAATTTTGATTTTTTAGCGCAAGCGGATACCACTTTCCGGTTACCCGGAATAGGCTGACTTTGAACATTCAAGAATTTCAACACCTTTTCATGCCAATGAAAGGGAGGCTGTGGAGCTTAATAAATACAAAAGCTGCCTCTTTTGAAAATTGCCATTGTTGCCTCAGAGAGCAACACCATAAATGGAAGGATCAATTCAGGAACCTACCCGACAATATCATTTTCTCCAATGCTGAGTTGAATCAAAAAGCAGAATTTAAAATGTGCTTGTGTAAAGTATAAGTAAAATATCTGAGAAAAAAAATTAACAGAAACTTTTTCAACTCCATTTTTGAATATCAGGATCAATAGTTTGTTTCGTATATGGAAACATTTTGAAGTTAGCTTCACTACTATAACAAGGCGTAAGTGTTTGTTGTTCAGTGGGTTGATTGGTTTAACACAGGCTTAATAAACACTTAACTATTTCTTAATTGGCAACAATTCTGTTTGGTGCTAATTAGTTAGCAATTTTAAAATATCAAAAACGGTATTGTAAAATGTTTCAGCGGAAGCTCACAAAAAATGTCCGACTGATAACATATTAAAAAAAAGGTCAAACACAGCGTAAGCTATGCTCGACCTTGCTCATTAATGTTAACTTTAAAAACGAAATTTATGAATTTTTGCCAACTTGTGCAAAAAGGCACTGGTGCTGCTTTGTCCTTACAGCAGTTTATTCTAGTTGCCTTTCTTACCCTGGTCGCTATTCCGACCTTTGCTCAGATCAAAGTAACTGGTACCATTACAGATGGTTCGACAAAAGAACCACTAATCGGTGTTAACGTAATCGTTAAGGGCACTGATTCTGGTACAATTACAGACATTGACGGTAAGTATACAGTCGATGTGCCGAATGAAGAGAGCGTTTTGATGTTCTCTTTCGTTGGTTATGCAACACAGGAAATAGAAGTAGGTTCACAAACTAGCATCGATATTCTGTTGACAGAAGGTGTTGGTTTAGATGAAGTTACCGTTACTGCACTTGGTATTGCTCGTGATGAAAAATCACTAGGTTATGCCGTACAAGAATTGAATGGTGACAATATCAGCCAGGCTACTGATGCCAACTTGGTAAGTGCGCTTGCCGGTCGTGCTGCTGGTGTACAGGTAACTACCAATGGTACAGGTGCTGGTCAGTCTGCTTCTATCATTATTCGTGGTTATTCTTCTTTGGGTGGTGACAACCAGCCACTATTTGTTGTAGATGGTACACCTATCAACAACTCTACAGACACTCGTACTAATACCAGCGGTATTGCTTCTAACATGAATATCGACTACGGTAATGGTGCAGGTGAAATCAACCCGGATGATATCGAGTCTATTTCTGTATTGAAAGGTGCAAACGCAACTGCTCTTTACGGTTCTCGTGCAGCTAACGGTGCAGTTATTATCACCACTAAGTCTGGTAAAAACAGAAAAGGTATTGGTGTTTCTATCAATTCTAAGACAACTTTCGAATCTATGCTTGCTGGTCCTGAATATCAGCGCGTATATGGTCAGGGTAAAAACTTTGACTTCTCTTTCGTTGATGGATACGGTTCTGGTACTTTCGATGGTGTAGACGAATCATGGGGTCCACGTATGGATGGTGCACTTCGTGCGCAGCACGATTCTCCAACTGCTAATGGTCTTCGTGGTGGTGATGTACACGGATTGGATTTCGTTTTGGGTGCTTCTGGTGTTGACTTGAATCGTCGTGGTGCAATTACACCAACTCCTTTCGTAGATCCAGGTGACCCGGTTGAAAACTTCTTGGAAACAGGTGTAACTTCTATTAATAACATCTCTTTCTTTGGTAGCAATGATAAAGGTAACTTCCGTGTATCTTATACCAACCTTGACAATACAGGTATTCTTCCTAACACCGATCTTCGTCGTAATACGGTTTCTTTCTCGGGTGATTACAACTTGTCTGACCGTTTGAAAGTTTCTGCAAATGTAAACTACATCCGTACAGATAGCGACAACCGCCACGTAAATGGTTATGGTACAGAGTCTGTTATGTATTTGTTCATCTGGTGGGGTCAGCAAGTTGATGTAAGAGGCTTGCGTGATTACTGGCAGGATGGTCTGGAAGGCTTCCAGCAGTTCAACTACAACTACAACTACCACGATAACCCTTACTTCACGATGTTTGAGAATACCAATGCGATTGCAAAAGATCGTATCATTGGTAACTTGTCTGCTACTTATGACATTACAGATAACCTGAAGTTTATGGTACGTGGTGGCCGTGATTTCTTCTCTGAGTACCGTTTCATCAAGCGTGCTTATTCTACACAGCGTTTCCCTAACGGTCAGTACCGTGAAGATAAAATCAACTTTAGCGAGACCAACATCGACTTCTTGTTGTCTTACAAAAACAAAATCTCTGATGATTTTGATTTTAACGTAAACTTTGGTGGTAACCGCATGATTCAGAAGAATCACTTCAATGCTGTTGCAGCAAATGCTTTGTTGATTCCTGGTGTATACTCATTCTCTAACGCAGATGGTCCACTTATTCAGGCAATCGACCGTCCAGAGCGTCAGATCAACTCTTTGTACGGATTTGCTCAATTGGGCTGGAGAAATATGATTTATCTGGATATCACAGGCCGTAATGACTGGTCTTCTACGCTTCCAGAAACTAATAACTCTTACTTCTACCCATCTGTATCTTTGAGTGCTATCCTTACGGATATGTTTGATGTACCAACTTCAAGCCCGCTTTCTTTTGCTAAGTTGCGTTTGGGTTGGGCACAAGTAGGTAACGATACGGATCCTTTCCGTTTGAATGACTTCTTCGTATTCTCTGATACGCCATGGGGTAGCAACTCTATCGCATCTCCATCAAATACATTGCCTCCAACGGATTTGAAGCCAGAGCAATTGACTTCTTATGAGGTAGGTGCTGATGTTCGTTTCTTGAATAACCGAATCGGTTTGGATGTAACTTACTACAACAGTGTTTCTGAAAACCAGATTCTTGCAATCGAATTGCCAACTACATCTGGTAAGACTTCTCGTATCATCAACGCTGGTAAAATCGAAAACAGAGGTATCGAGTTGTTGTTGAGTGCTACTCCTGTTCAGTCTGCCAATGGCTTGACTTGGACAACTATGTTCAACTTCTCTCGTAACGTAAACGAAGTAATCGAACTTCCAAACGGTGTAGATCGCTACGTATACGGTGGTAATGGTGTTACTTTGGTAGCAGAAGAAGGTGGTTCACTTGGTGACATGTGGGGTACTGGTCTTCGTACAGTAGAAGATCCTAACAGTGAATTCTTTGGTGAAGTTATCTTTAACAACGGTTTGGTACAGCAGGATAATACCCTTCGCAAGATTGGTAACTTCAACCCTGATTTCAACTTGGGTTGGTCTAACGAAATTTCTTTCAAAGGTTTCTCTTTGAACTTCTTGTTTGACTGGAGACAAGGTGGTGAATTGCTATCTCGTACTCGTCTGATTGCAGCAACTTCTGGTAACGTAGTAGAAACACTTTGGGGACGTGATCCTGAATTTGGTGGTGCACACGAGGGTATTACGAATTCTGGTTTGTCATACATCGATGAATCAACTGGTGAAACTCGTACGGATGGTGTAATCGGTGATGGTGTAATCGAAGTAGTAGACGGAGATGGTAATGTTTCTTACCAGGAAAACAATGTAATCGTTCCTGCTAACGCATACCACAACAACCGCTACCGTCGTAACAACGAAACAGAAGGTATCTACGATGCTACTTTCATCAAGCTTCGCCAGGTGTCATTGAGCTACTCATTGCCAAGCTCATTGTTGGAGAAAACATTCATCCGTAAGGCTAAGATTTCTTTGATTGGTAATAACGTTTGGTTGTGGGCTAAAGATTTCAACCACGGTGACCCAGAATTGCTTTCATTCGGTGGTGGTCGTTATGTACCAGGTGTAGAAAACGCAACTGTTCCTTCTACTCGTAGCCTTGGTTTCTCTGTTGATATCGAATTCTAGTCAACACCAAATAAACCTATTAATAGATTTTAAAAATTCTTGTAATGAATAATAAATTCTTTTCTATTCTTCTTTTCGCTTTGGCATTGATTGCTTTCTCTGCCTGCGAAACTTTCGACGTGAGCAACGAAAACCCGGATGTGGCTACGTCTATCGACAACAACCCGGAACTACTATTGACGGGTATCGAACGCGATGCTGTTAACCGTATGGTTGGTGCTTCTTGGAGTGAAGGTAACCTGATGGCACAGTACGGTGCTCGTATCGTATTTACTTCTTTTGACTTGTTTGACTGGGGTGATCAGTCTGGTGCTTGGGATCGTTTGTACCTTTCTATCCGTGATGCAAAAGCATTGGAAGAAATTGCAATCAACAACAGCAATGGTTCTTACGAAGCGGTTTCTTTGATTCTTCAGTCTTGGATGTTCCAGATTCTTACAGATATGTGGGGTGATGTACCTTTCTCTTCTGCTGCTTTGGCAAATGCAGAGGAGCCAGTATTTGGTCCTGCTTACGATGCACAGGAAGATATTTACAATAGTTTGTTGGAAAACTTGAAAAGAGCAAATACACTACTTACTGGCGACAACTTGCCATCTATCAAAGGTGATATCATCTTCGATGGTGACTTGGCGAAGTGGAGAAAATTTGCGAACTCTTTGCGTTTGCGTGTGGCTATGCGTTTGAGCGAAATCAACGACGCTACTGCTAAAGCAGAAATCACGGATGTATTCACTAATGCAGCTCAGTATCCTGTAATGGAGTCAAACGAAGACAATGCTACTTTGGTTTATTTGAGCTCTTTCCCAAATGCACACCCAATTTCTGAAGCAAACCGTTACCGTGTAGGTTCTTACAACGAGTACCGTATTTCTGAAACTTTGGAAGGTATTCTTCGCGATTACAACGATCCTCGTTTGGACTTTTTCGCAGACCCTACTGCTAACTCTGTTTCTGAAGGTAACCCAATGATCTCTGGTATGCAGAATGGTATCGTTGATGGTCCTGCTTATGAGTACAAAGGTGGTGATGCGTTCTTGTCAAAGTTCAATATCGACTTCTTCCACTTCCAGCCAAATTCTAATGAAGGTCGTTTGATGACTTACTCTGAGGTGGCTTTCATTTTCGCGGAAGCGGCACAAAGAGGTTGGATCACTGGCAACGCAGAAACATTCTACAATGCTGGTGTAACGGCTAATTTCGACTACTGGAATGTAGATATGCCTGCTGACTATCTTACGGCAACTGCTTCTTTCGATAATACATTGGAGATCATTGCGAATCAGAAGTATATCGCATTGTTCTACATCGATTTCCAGGGTTTCATCGAATTCAAGCGTACTGGTTTCCCAACTACAATTCAGCCAGGTCCGGATGCTTTCTACAGCACTTACCCAAGTCGCTTTGAGTATCCATCAAGAGAGCAGGCTTTGAATGTAGAAAGCTACAACGCTGCTATCGCGCGCCAAGGTGCTGACGAAATCACAACGCCTGTTTGGTGGGAAAATAAGTAAT
>JALEHC010000381.1 GCA_022763215.1 Saprospiraceae bacterium | reverse complement strand
GTAGACAGGCCATAACCGTTATTTTCAATAATAAAAATGACAGGCAATTGCCAAACCGCAGCCGTATTCAAGGCTTCATGAAATTCGCCTTCACTAGTTCCACCTTCTCCGGTAAATGCCAGCGATACTTTTTCCTCTTGGCGAAGTTTATGTGCTAAGGCTACTCCGCTTGCCAGCGAAAGTTGCGGGCCTAAGTGAGAAATCATGCCCACAATGCCATAGTCAAGCGTACCAAAGTGGAAGGAGCGGTCTCTTCCCTTCGTAAATCCGAGTTCCTTTCCTTGCCATTGGCAAAAAAGTCGTTCGAGTGGAATATCGCGAGTGGTAAATACACCAAGGTTGCGGTGCATCGTAAATAGCAATTCATCTGCTTCAAGTGCTGCTGTTGCACCTACAGAAATGGCTTCTTGCCCAATGCCAGAAAACCACTTACTGATGCGGCCTTGGCGAAGCAGGATCAGCATTTTTTCTTCGATCATACGGGGCTTCAACAGCCGAATGTATAATTCTTTGAGCTTCTTTTTGCTTAGTCTTTTCTTATCAAATTCCATGGTCTTCTTTACCATTGGTAATTTAGTTTTTTGTTTGATTAGGGAATACATTCGCAAATGTATCCTTCTTTTATTATTCTGGAAACTACAAGCCTGAATATCTATTCGTAAGACGGTTATTCTGTTTTACGGACTAGCTTATTTGTCATTTCCCCAACTTTTAACAATTAATAGGGTTACCTAAAAAAACTTAAAGATATGCACATTATGAAAAATCATCTTTTTTACGTTCTGGCACTTGCTCTATTCTTTGTTTCGTCTTGTGGTAATTCCTCCAGTGAAGGCGATACAGCTGAACAGTCAGACGATATGGCTCAGTTTGCCGGTGACGAAAAATTTAAAGATGCCCACGACAATCCGACGAAAGTCGAAATGCAGGATGGTGGCGCTATGATCACTTATGATACACCAGATGGTAAGAAAGGAAGTGCCTTTGCCATTATGCCGGAAGGTGGCACAGACAAATATTTATTTGTCATACATGAATGGTGGGGACTCAATGACAATATCAAACGAGAAGCTCAAAAATATGCTGATAGCCTAGGTAATGTTGCCATCATGGCATTGGATATTTACGACGGAAAATCAGCCGATAACCCAGATGATGCTGGAAAGTTGATGCAATCGGTTAAAGAAGAACGCGCCAAAGCAATCATTAATGGCGCGATAGCTTATGCTGGGGAAGATGCCGAAATAGCTACTATTGGCTGGTGCTTTGGTGGTGGTTGGTCTTTGAAAACATCTATCATGGCTGGTGATCAGGCGGCTGGTTGTGTAATGTATTATGGCATGCCAGTACAAGATAAAGAAATGCTGGAACCACTACAGGCTGATGTATTGGGGATTTTTGCTGAAAAGGATGAATGGATCACCCCTAAAGTGGTCAATGAATTTGAAAAAATGGCAACCAGTATGGGTAAAGATGTGGAGGTTCATCAGTTTGAGGCTGATCACGCTTTCGCAAATCCAAGTCAACCAAGTTATGTAGAAGAAGCTGCAACCAAAGCCAATGCCTTGGCATTGAGTTTTCTGCGCGAAAAGTTATAAACCATCCAGAGGTAAGGCCGTCGGCCTTACCTCTGTTGATCTTCTTTTTTATCCTTGCCAAAGAGTAATTTACTCCAAAACTTTTTTCGTTTTTCCTGCTTTTCAGCGTCTTCAACTTTTTCTTCTCGATACGCTTGTATTCTATTTCTATATTCTTCGGCTGACTCTCCCGACCGCCTTGGTGGGAGGTTGATATAAGTATCTTCTTTGGGCGTGACTTCTGTTTCGTTACCACCTCCAAAAATTCGTTTAAACAAGCTGGGCTTTTTTTCTTCCTCTTCCCAGTAATTCACCAATACTGGCATTTCTTCCAGATAGTGTGGACATTGCATTAATGCAAGCGTCGTATCTGACAGCCCCGGAAATTCTGCTCGTTTCCATGATTTGAACTGTCGGTCAGCATAAACTTTTTTCATAAAAGAACCCCAAATAGGCAAGGCCGTTTTGGCTCCTTGTCCTCGATACAAAGTTCGAAAGTGAACTTGTGGACTTTCTGCACCTACCCAGACACCAGCTACGATTTTTGGCGTAAAGCCAATAAACCACCCGTCTGACTGGTTTTGTGTCGTTCCGGTTTTACCGGCAATATCGTTTCTCAAGCCATAGTTATACCGAAGTTGGCGAGCAGTACCACTGTCGATTACGGCTTCCATCATTTTGACCATTACTTCGTTGTAATTAGGGGCAATGGATTGTCGGAAGGTTCGTGGATGTGGTCGCTCAAATTCCACCAGTACTTCACCAGTGCTGGTCTCAATTCGATCGAGATAATGTAGCTGTGGCGTGCGGCCTTGATTAGCAAAAGTGGCATACACCCGAATCATGTCCATCAAACTAGCATCAACAGCTCCGAGTGAAATAGCAGGCACTTGTGGAACATGGCTGTCAATGCCCATGTCCTTCGCTAGTTCTACCACTTCGTCTATGCCTGCTCGTTCAAGGACTTCCACCGTTACTACATTAACCGAGTTGCTCAGAGCACCTTCCATGGAATACACGCCGCCATATTCTCCATCCGAGTTATGTGGCTCCCAATTATTATATTTTTCGTATGTCTTGAGTCGATTAGAAGTGTATTCGCAAGGCATCATACCAGCTTCAAGGGCACAAGCATATACAATAGGCTTGAATGTGGAACCTACCTGCCGCCTTGCTTTTACATGATCGTACTGAAAATATTGATGGTTGATACCACCGACCCATGCCCGGATGAGGCCCGTTCCGGGTTCGACCGCTAATAAACCAGTATTAAGAATTGTCAGATAATGCTTAATGGAGTCGAGTGGACTCATTACTTTTTCTTCTTGGTCACCATCCCAGTTGAAAATAGTCATCGGTATCGCTTTCGCGAAAATCGTATCGATTTGGTCTTCGCTATAACCTTTGTTTTTCAGGCTTTTGTAACGACGAGAATTCTTCTTGGTTTTTTCGAGCAGTTTGGTACGCTTGAGCGGATCACGTTTTTTCCAGTCTTTATAGAAGTTTGCTTGTATTTTGGGCATGTTTTCTGCAACTGCATCCTCCGCATAGTGCTGAATACTCGAATTCAGAGAAGTATAAATGCGCAAGCCATCGGTATATAAGTTATAAGTATCGCCATTTGGCTTTCGAAAATCCTGTAAAATTTCTTCTAACTCAAGCCTCAAATGCTCTCTGAAATAAGTACCAATCCCTTCATTATTGCCCTCTTTATAATAGCTCAGTTCAATTGGTTGCTGAATAAGAGAATCATAAAGGCTTTGATTGATGTATTCGTACTTCATCATTTGAGACAAAACAGTATTTCTTCGTTGTAAGGCTTTGTCCGGATTTTTGATGGGATTGTAAGTGGTTGTTGCTTTGAGCATACCTACCAGTACTGCAGCTTCATGAGGTTCTAATTCATCTGGCGTTTTATTAAAAAACCGCTGAGAAGCTACTTTTACACCAAAGATATTTTCACTAAAAGGAACGGTATTTAGGTACAGGCGCAATAAATCTTCTTTGGAATACAAGTTTTCCAGTCTTCGGGCAATGATCATCTCCTTGATTTTATTAATCAATAGACCGAATGCCCAGTAGCTTTGTCTTGGGTATAAGTTTTTGGCTAGTTGTTGACTCAATGTACTTCCTCCACCAGCAGATTGGTCGGAGAGTAGAATTGACTTTACTACTACCCGCAACCAAGCTTTGAAGTCAATGCCGTGATGCTCAAAAAAGCGGGCATCTTCCGTTGCAATTAACGCATTGATGATATGGAGCGATATTTCTTCAAAGTCAGCATTAATACGATTTTCGATATAGTATTTGCCGAGCAGTGCACCATCTTCAGCATAAACCTCGGATGCATTATAGTTCTTTATTTCTTTGAGACTAGCATAATCCGGAATTTTTCCGAATTGACCCTGATAAATCAAAATCGTCAGGATAAGCAGAAATCCAGTGATCAAGGCCGTGAAAAGAAGACCTGCGTGTAGTGCAATTTTCCATTTTGGGCGAGATTGCCAATAGTGAAGAATTCCTTCCCAAATACGTTTTCCTAGTTGTTTAATTGGTTCCAAATACTGCTGTAGCTGCTTTTTCATCCTTTTATTCATCTATATTTCTGTGTCCTTGCACTTTCGTGAATAGAATATAACGAGTCGAAGCAATCATATAGTGCAAAATGATTTGCTTCAAAAATACTATTTTTTGTTTTAAAAAAATGAATTTAAAACAAGTTTGTCTCTGTTCTTGCTTCCTGCGAATCAAATAAAAACAGGAAAAGTGAGTTTTGTTGGGCTTGTTTTATGTAAAAGGGGTTTCTATTGCATCCTGTTCATATTAGATCAAACATAAAATTGTTGCTATGAAAAAAAATCTACTTGTTTTTTTATGCCTACTGATGCTTACAAACATGCAGGCCCAGTCTTTTTTAGGTTTTGTACAAGGTAATGATGGAGTAGAACTGCCCTTTGCCACTTTAGCTATCTACGAAAAAGGCACATTGCAAGAGGGGATGCATGCTGATGAAGCAGGGACTTTTGAATTACAAAACATGAACTGGGATACTCTCGAAGTTCATTTTTTAGGATATGAAACCGCGAAAGTTCCAAAAACCTCTTTTGAGAAAAATGGATTTGTTGAATTGAAAAAAGAAACGTTCAATTTGACCGAAGTCGTAGTTGTCGAAGAGAGAGGGCCTATTTATCATTGTATTTTGCGCTGTTGTGCTTGGGGAGAAGAAGAAATACCCTCTTTCAAGCCAATATTCCCAGAACACGAAGAGCTTCCAATCACCGAATGGACCATTTTTCCAAACCCTACCACTGATTTCGTCCAGTTTAAATCTAATGAGATATTGGAAGGTATTTTAGAAATTTATGACATGCAGGGACAACGTCTATCTGCGGTCCAAATTACACAAAGAAATCAAGTGATAGACTTGCAGGATTTGCCGACAGGCACCTACATCCTTCGCAATCGAACAAAAGAAAAAATTATTCCTCTTGGAAAAATTGTAAAAGTTAATCAGTAGAAAAGAGTAGGGCAAAGCCATGCTTTGCCCTATATTTTTATCTGCCTACATGAACTAACAGCACAGAAATATCAGCCGGAGATACGCCGCTGATACGGCTGGCCTGCCCGATCGTTCGTGGCTGTAGTTTGGATAGTTTTTCTTTCGCTTCCGCGGAAAGTGACATCAATTCGTGATAATTAAAACTGTCACTCAGGCGTACTTCTTCCAGGCGGTTCATCTTATCGACCATTTCCTGTTCTTTTTTGATGTAGCCTTCGTATTTCATGTTTATTTCCGCTAAATCCAGTGTCTCCTGATCATAACTTTGGGCGAAAGCCTCAACCTCAGGGAGGACTTCACGTAGCCCATCAATGCCGACATGCGGACGCAACAATACGCCGTGCAATTTGACCTGCTGCTTTAGTTTGGAACTACCAATTTCTTCGAGGTAAGCGTTAATCTGATCTGGTGTAACGCTTAATTTTTCAAAAAACTTCTGAATCTTAAAACTGGCATTTTCTTTTTCTCGAACACGTTCCATCCGCTGTTCAAGTCCTTGTACCCCCATTTTTTGAGCAATAGGCGTCAAGCGCAAATCAGCATTATCTTGGCGAAGCAGGATGCGATATTCTGCGCGCGAAGTAAACATGCGATAAGGCTCTTTGGTCCCTTTGTTCACTAGGTCGTCGATCAATACGCCAATATAAGCCTCCGAACGCTTCAGTATAAATGGTTCCTCTTCATTTACCGCAAGGTGTGCATTCATACCTGCCATAAGACCCTGACATGCGGCCTCTTCATACCCCGTAGTTCCATTGATTTGACCAGCAAAAAACAGATTCTTGATTAAGCGAGTTTCCAATGACGGACGTAATTGAGTGGGCTGGAAGAAATCATACTCAATCGCATAACCCGGACGGAACATTTTCATGTTTTCAAATCCAGCCACTTCCTTGAGCGCCTTATATTGTACATCTTCCGGAAGGGAAGAAGAAAAGCCATTCACATAAATTTCGCAAGTATCCCAACCCTCAGGCTCTACAAACAGCTGATGACGATCGCGATCGGCGAAGCGGTCGATTTTATCCTCAATAGAAGGGCAGTAGCGTGGGCCAAGACCACGGATACGACCATTGAACATAGGTGAGCGGTCAAAGCCTGTCTTTAATATGTCGTGTACTTTATTGCTGGTATAGCTTATATGGCAAGGCATCTGCTTTTCCAACTTTGGCGTATCATTATAGGAAAACTTACTGGGGTTTTCATCACCTGGTTGAATTTCCATTTTACTCCAGTCCAGCGTACGGCCATCTACCCGAGGGGGCGTACCCGTTTTCATACGTCCGGCTTCGAAGCCAAGGGTGATCAGTTGTTCGGTAATGCCTTTCGCTGCGCGTTCTCCGGCTCGGCCTCCGCCAAATTGTTTTTCTCCGATGTGGATTAGGCCATTGAGGAAAGTACCATTTGTCAGTATAACCGATTCACTTTCAATGGCTAGCCCCATGCCCGTTTGTACACCTTTTGCACGACCATCTTTAACCACAATACCTGTGATCATTTCTTGCCAGAAGTCAATATTTTGGTGTGCTTCCAGCATCATTCGCCACTTATGAGCAAACAACATGCGGTCGCTTTGCGCCCTCGGACTCCACATAGCGGGGCCTTTGGAGCGATTGAGCATCCGAAACTGCACCATTGTATGGTCGGTCACAATACCTGAATAGCCGCCCAGTGCATCGATCTCCCGAACGATCTGGCCTTTAGCTACGCCACCCATAGCGGGGTTGCAAGACATCTGAGCGATGGTATTCATATTCATTGTTGCCAAAAGCACTTTCGACCCCATGTTAGCAGCGGCTACCGCTGCTTCACAGCCGGCATGACCGGCACCTACCACAATCACATCGTATTTTGGAAACATCGTTCTTTTTTCTTTTACTTACTAAAGCTTGCTTTCGCAAAATGCAAAGCTAAGTCGAATATTCAGGATATACAACTACATGAATTCCAGCTTTGTTTCCGAAAGGTAAGTTCATTTAAAAAGCATACGAATAAAGATGATTTAAGTCCTCAAATATTTAGTTTTCTATATACAATAAGCTTATTTTTAGGTCTGCATATTTTTTTGGCACAAAAAGTTCATCATTTCCATGCGTCAACAACTCGAAACAGAACAAAAAGCATTAGAAATTAATCTGGATCCGAATATCTATGGCACCTTTGCCGAAATCGGTGCCGGGCAGGAGGTTGCTCGTCATTTTTTTCAGGTAGGCGCGGCTGCCGGAACGATTGCCAAAACCATGTCTGCTTATGACAAGGTTTATTCTGACAAGATATATGGTACTGAATCTAGTGGCCGGTATGTCTGTGAATCGCGTTTGTACAAAATGCTTGATCACGAGTACGAATTGATGCAGGTACGTCTTCAAAACGAACGCCCGGAATGTACGTTTTTTGTGTTTGCAGATACCATCGCAGCTATTAATTACTCCCGCACCATCAAAGGAGATGGCTGGTTGGGTTTGCGTTATCAGTTGCAACCTGATGGAGAGCCGAACGACATCGTCATCCACGTTCGGATGTTGGATAGAGATAATCAATTGCAACAACAAGCAATTGGTATTTTGGGCGTAAACCTTATCTATGCTTGCTATCGGTACAACGATAATCCGGAAGTGATGCTGCAGTCGCTAATGGATAGCCTGCATGGACGTGTAAAAATCGACATGGTGCGTATTACAGGCCCTGATTTTGAGGAGTTGGACAATCGTTTGCTGAGTTTGTATTTGGTGAAGCATGATTTGAGTGATGTGGCGATGTTTGGGCCGGATGGTCAAAATGTGCACCCGTCTGAGTTTTTGTATAAGAAGTATGTGATGATGGTTCGCGGAAGTTTTCGCCCGGCGACCTTGGTTAATCTAGATATGTTGCGTTCGAGTTTTAATCATTTTAGAAATGAAAAAGAAGTAGACGCACGCAAATCATACCTGCTTACCGAAATTACCATCAAAAACCTGGGGTCAGAAGGAGAACTAGACGAAAAAGACTTTTTGGATCGAGCAGAATTACTCAACGAACTTGGTCAAACAGTCGTGATCTCCAATTGTGATGAATATTCCAAAATGAGTCGTTATTTGTCTGATTTTAAAGTTCAGAAATTGGGCTTTGTAATCGGGGTGCGTGAATTGTTGGAACTCATTTCCGAAAAGTTTTACCAAAATATGGACGGTCAATTGTTGTCTGCTTTTGGTGAATTATTTACTCGCAATGTCAAGCTTTACGTTTATCCTGCACTACAAGAAGGAAGTGAAGAGTTGATCAATGCAGAAAATGTGCCTGTACCTGAAGGGGTAAAGTTCTTGTATCGTCACTTGCTCGACAGCGGTCAAATTGTAGATATTGACGGCTATAATCCGGACATTTTACACATTTTCTCAAAAGAAGTCCTCAAAATGTTGCGCTCGGGCGAAAGTGGTTGGGAAGCCATGGTGCCGACGAAAGTGGCTGCACTAATCAAGCAGAAATGCTTGTTTGGTTACCCCAGTGAACGCATGGAATTTGAATATTAATTATGGCCCGAGGCCAAAGAATTTACGAAAGTTTATGTTGCAACCCTACTTACTGATCATCGCAATTTTATTGATTGGCTGCCAAGCCGAAGAAGCTCCTGTTCAAGAGGAAAAGCCGACTGTAGAAAAAGTATCAGAGCCTGTAGAAGAGGAGATAAAACCACCATTCGAAATTACGCTTGATTATGTCATGGGAAAGTTTGATCCCGCCAAGGATACGGCTTTCACGAAAGTGGATCCCAAGTACTGTGATCGGGCTGGACTTTATTTGCGTAAGGATACTTACCGTGCCTTTCGGCAAATGCATACAGCAGCGCAGAAGGATGGTATAAACCTCGTTATTCGCTCCGCAACTCGAAATTTTAATTATCAAAAACAAATCTGGGAAGGCAAATGGACGGGGGCGCGGAAAGTAGGTGGCCAGGATTTATCCAAAACTATCGCTGATCCCAAAACACGAGCGCTCAAAATTCTGGAACTTAGCTCTATGCCAAGTACTTCCCGCCATCATTGGGGTACAGATATCGACCTGAATGCGTTCACAAACGAATACTTCGAGTCGGGCAAAGGTCTGAAAATATACAATTGGCTTCAGGCAAATGCTGCGGAATACGGATTTTGCCAACCCTATAGTCCAAAAGGAGAGGGAGGCCGGCCGCATGGTTACAACGAAGAAAAATGGCATTGGTCCTACCTGCCGGTTGCCGTGCCACTTACCAATTTTGCTCGTAAGCATATGCGCGACAGCTTGATAGAGGGTTTCGCAGGAGCAGTGGTTGCACCTGAAATCGGTGTTGTAGAAAAATACATACTGGGAATCAATCCTGAATGTCAGTAATTAGTTGTTTAATTCAGCTGTTTCTAAAGACTTTACTTTTTTGTTCATAATAGAAAACCATAGAGGCGGAACCAAACTAATCAAAATGGAAGTCGGATACCCGTGCGGTAATTGCGGACTTTCGTCAAAATGACGGAGAATCTGATATTTGCGGGTAGCTTTGTAGTGATGATCAGAATGCCTTGTTAATTCATACAGAAAGATGCGTCCGACTTCATGATTAGAATTCCACGAATGTCGAGGTGATACTTTTTCATATCGACCATTTGGCAGACGTTTTCGGCGCAAGCCATAATGCTCGATATAGTTAACAGATTCAAGCAGCAAAAAGCCAACAACTGCAATCGCAATCGCAAAAGGAACCATGGCAATTCCCCAGATTGCACCGATCAGTGCCAAATACGCGATCTGAATTAGTTGAAATCGAAGCATTTCGTTTTGCCAACTCCAAACAGGAAGATTGTTCTTTTGCAAACGTTTGGCTTCTAGTTTCCAGGCATGGAGGTAACTGCCGCTTACCGATCGCCACCAAAAAGCATAAAGCGATTCGCCGTATTTGGCGGAAGCCGGGTCCTCGTCTGTCGCAATATTTTTGTGGTGACCACGGTTGTGCTCAATAAAAAAGTGCATATACAAACCAGAAAGCAAAAGAGCTTTAGCAAGGTTTTGTTCCAGTTTGTTAGTTCGATGGCCCAATTCATGTGCTACATTGATACCAATAGTACCAATGATGAGGCCAACGCTCAGCGTCATACCTACAATTTCGTAAGTCGCAAATTGTCCGTTTGACAAGGTCTGAAAGTACAGAATAATGGCTGCATATAAGAGTGGTAGATTTAGGTAGAGGAGCAGGTCAAAAAACAAACGCCCGGAGCGTTGTTTTTCTTCTGATTCGGCATGGTTGCCCGCAGACTGAGGCGAAAAGAAATCAAAGACTGGTATGAGGATAAATGCAACGTAAATAGCTGAATACGACCAGATGCCTTGCTGGTAGAGGGCAAAAAAAGCCGATAATGGGGCAATGTAGGCAATGAGATATTTTAAGTCTTTCCACATTTTATTTAGATATTTGTAGCCTTCAAAACAGAATTGAAAATTTGGTGTTTGAAAATAACATAAAAAGCAAAAACTTACAAATTAGCAGGATGAGTAAAGGATTCCATACACTAAAGGTAAAAGAAATAAAAAGGCAAACTCCGGAAGCAGTCGAAGTGGCATTCGAGATCCCGGAATCATTAAAAACAAATTTTAAATATACTCAAGGGCAATACTTGACGCTCAAATTTGAGATGAATGGCGAGGAAGTGCGCCGTGCATACTCGATGTGTAGTAGTCCTCTGGAAGAAGATATCCGAATTGCTGTAAAAGAGCTAAAAGGCGGGAAAGTATCTCCATACATCAATCAAAACCTGTCAGCAGGTGATGAAGTGGAAGTCATGCAACCAGAAGGTCGGTTTTATACCAAACTCGATCCGGAAAATAAAAAGACTTATTATCTGGTAGCTGCAGGAAGTGGAATCACGCCCATATTTTCTATTCTGAAAACTGTTTTGGAGGCGGAGCCGATGAGTTTTGTGTATTTGCTATATGGCAATCGCAATGAAGACTCGATTATCTTTAAAAAAGAATTAGAAGCACTCGAACAGCGCTATGCTGGCCAATTGAAGGTGGAGCATGTTTTGTCACAGCCCAAAAAAGAAAAGAGCAGCGGTCTGAAAGGGTTGTTTTCAAAAGGCAAAATTAGCTGGGCCGGAAAAGTGGGGCGCATCGATCAGCAGGTGATGAAAGAATTTTTGGCAAAATACCCTAATCGCCACCAAGAAGCAGAATACTTTATTTGTGGACCAGGGGGTATGATCGATCAGGTTGAAGCTCATCTGCTTGGCAATGGCATTGATAAAAAGAAAGTTCATCAGGAACGTTTCCTTGTAGAAGCACCAACCGAAAATAAAATAACACCAAAAGCAGCCGAAGGAGCAGGTGTTGGCAAAGTTAAAGTGCATCTGGATGGCGAAGAACTGGAAATAGAAGTACCGGCAGATAAGAGTATCCTGCAAGTATTGCTCGATAATCGCTACGATCCGCCTTATTCTTGTACTTCAGGGGCTTGCTCAAGTTGTATGGCCAAAATCGTCAAGGGCGAAGTCAAAATGGATGCCTGTTTTGCCTTGGATGATGAAGAAGTCGCAGACGGCTACATACTTACTTGCCAGTCGCATCCAACAACACCAGAAGTAGAAATAACTTACGAAGTATAATCGTCTAAAAATGAGCATGGTAACGGAATTATCTGTATTTTTAAGGTATGGATAATTCCGCTAATCCCAAAAGCGATAACAAACACTATAACACCTTTGAATAAACGATATGAAAGCTATAATACTGGATGATGATGCCCAAATAGCTGGCCAACTCGATGCTTTTCTGGATGGTGCTCTGCAAATCGTCGCTCAGGCTACTTCTGTAGAACAGGCGAAAGCGTTGATTGAACAGGAACAACCGGATTTGGTCTTTCTGGAAGCCCGGCTTCATTCTGGTAATGGCTTACGTCTGATTGATTTATATGGTGAAGAGCTTCCTTTTGATTTTGTAGTTATTTCCAAGTCTGACAGTTACGCTATTGATGCTTATCAGCGTTTTGCAGTTGATTATTTGGCAAAGCCTCTCCAAAAAGAGGATGTGCTTCGGGCCATTTCTAAAGTGAAATCACGTAATGAAGCACTGTGGTCGGCTTTAAACAAAGAACAAGTAAAACATTCTGGTAAGATCGCTTTACCTACACAGGATGGCTTTTTATTTATTCGGCAAAGTGATATTATTCGCTGCGAAGCACAGGGCAATTATACGCAGGTTTATCTAAATGACGGCAGAAAGCTGATGATCACCAAAACACTGAAGCACTATGAGGAGTTATTATTAGAGGGGAGCTTCTTTAGAGCCCACAAATCTCATTTGATAAATTTAGATTACGTCAGAAAATTTATCAAGGGAAAACAAAGTTATATAGAGACCATCGATGGCATGTCTATCGAAGTTTCTACCAGAAAAAGAGAAGCTCTTCTGCAAAGGCTTTCTTTCACTGAGTAAAAGGATGATAATCCTACCTTGAACAAAAAACAGCCAAAAGAACATTTTTATAGGCTGAATGACCAAACCCTATGTGACTTAAGCCAAACTATTGAGTCCATTTCAATAGACATTTTCTCATGAACCATTCCATTGAAGTGAGATCACTTTAAGTCAAATTGCAATATGTATCAACTGTCTTTATCGGGAATTTTTTTGTTACTTTTCTTTCAGCTTTCGCTTGCGCAAACAAATACTTCGCAGGCACCTCCTGCTCGTCAACCACTCTCGTTGGGCAGTACATTCTCCAATTGTGATCTGCAGTCGCCCGAAATTAGCAGTGATGGCCAGCGCCTTTTTATCACGGTCAGCCAGCATCGTCAAAATGTAGGCTTTCAAGACATGGCCGATGTCTGGCTTTCCATGGCAGATTCCGAGACCTGGAGCCATCCTATCAATCTCGGCGCTCCGGTCAATGATCGGGCAGCTAATCGCGTAGTTGGGCTCAATGCATCGGGCCAACAGTTGTATCTTATGAATGAAGCCAATGAGTTGTTGGTAAGTAGAAAGAAAGGGCGTTTTTGGGGCAAACCAAGACTGGTTAATTTGCCTTCGCTTCCACTAAATGGCAAGGCTACCGACTATTGGGTGAGCCTTGACGGCAAAACAATTTTGCTGGCAGCAACAAATGAACAAGATAATACAACTGATATTTACGTCACTTTTTCCACAACTTCCTCAGGGTGGACTCCTTACAAATCATTAGGTTCGGATATCAATTCGCCTGCCGGCGAAGCTGGCATGTTTCTGGCTGCAGATAATAAAACCTTGTTTTTTGCGAGCAACCGAGCTGGTGGTCTGGGCGGATATGACCTTTATATGAGTAAAAGAATGGACAATAGTTGGACCAACTGGAGTTCGCCACAAAATCTGGGGCCTACCATCAATACAGATGGGGAAGAAACTTCTTGTACACTTTCCGCTAAAGGCGATCGGCTTTATTTTGCTTCCGCAAATAGTACACGATCATTGATTTATCAAGCAGTACTACCTGAAGAATTACAGCCTGAACCAGTGATGGTTCTCAAAGGGAAGGTAATCGATGTTGCCCAACAAAAAACGGCAGCTGCTTCGCTTCAAATTCAGAGTCTAGACGCACTGAACAAACGAATTACCATCTCAACCGATAAAGATGGCACTTTCCAGTGCATTGTGCCGGAAGGCGAATCCCTTGGCATGTATGCCCAGGCGCAGGGGTATTTTTCGCAAAGTACCTATCTTACCCCAAATGATACTCCTCTGGAAGAATTGGATAGTGATGTCACAGCCGGGCTCCAATTTTCGCCACTTTACCAGCAAAGAGAAGCTGATATTTCCGCTTTGCGCGAAAGATTGGAACAAATTGACCAAGACCTTGGTGCGTTTCAGGCCATTCGAGCGCAGTATGAGGAGGAAGCTCGCGCTGAACGTCGTCAACAGGCAGCAGAATATGGTCAGACTTTTTATCAGACAGATGCTGAACTACAAGCATTGCAAAACAGATATGACAATTTTGTACAAGAGACCAGTGAAATGGCTCGTTTAATTGAAGTATCAGAACGCCAAAGCTATACTTTCTTACAAGACACCATTATTCCCACCGAGAAAAAACAGCAAAAAAAATCTGGCCGCGACCGAGAACTAGAAGAGATGCAAGATCGCTATCGCGATTATTTTCAACGTAAAAAAGGTTATTTGCCCGAAGAGGCAGATCAAAAAGAAGCAGAGGAAGGCTTGTTATGGGATGAGGGCTTGACTAGCGATGCAGCTAATGAACAAAGACGTAAGTCAACCGATGAAGATCTGATGAACTCCAGTGTGCAACCCTTGCAGCTTCCTCAGTCTTACACAACAAAAGGAGGCCGGATACAGACAGATACCGCTCAGGCAGAACCGCTGAAGTCTTTTTTGGCCGAAGGATTTAAAAAACAGGATGAGCAAGCCGAAAAAAGCTGGGAAAAAGAGGTGAATCCGCAAGATGAACCCATCAAACCAGAAGCAGCTGTGAAAAACGAAATCTACATTCAAGCGATGGAGCAAGAAGAAGATCGACTAAAAGCAGAACTGGAAGAAAAGGTTAGATTGCAGATTTTGGAAGAACAACAGGCAGGTTATCAAGTCAATACGAAATCAACGCTCAACAATAAGAAATCGCCAACAGAAAAAACAACACCGGCATATAAAGAAGTCGAAGAAGACATTTTACTCATTCCGATAGAAAAAGGTAAAATCATTGAGCTAAATAATATCTTTTTCAAAGCGAATTCTGCAATTTTGAAGCCTGGTTCATTTCAGGAGTTGGAGCGTGTGCTTCAATTTCTGCGAAGTCATCCAGCTGTGGTTATTGAATTGGCCGTACACACCAATGGCGAGTTGACACATACTTTTGCTATGCAACTTTCCAATAAACGTGCTGCTGTACTGCGAGAATATTTGATTTCAAGTGGTGTTCAAACCGAGCAGGTTATTGCACAAGGGTATGGAAAAACACTACCTGTTGTAGCAGAGGACTCAGAGGACGGCAAGCGCAAAAACCAGCGTGTAGAAATGAAAATAATTGAATGGAATGAGTAAATTGATTATTACAGAAGAACAAATCGAAGAATGTATCCAGGATTTGGATGCTTCAGAAGAAGCTTTTTCAGAAGCTGTCGAAGATTTTAAAGCCACTCAGCCGGTATTGTTCGCCTATTTTTTTTCGGAAGGCTTGCAGATATTGACACAAGCGGAAAAAGAATATCTCTTTTATCTGGCAACTATGCTTTGGAAAACCATTTATGACAATGCAGCTCAAACCCTGCCTCCGGTCACCGAAACCCAAATGGGGAAGGC